>JAKAPT010000055.1 GCA_021806885.1 bacterium
TAAGCCAGTCGATGTTCCACCTCCCCTTTTCGGTCCTGTAATAAAACCTGATTGCCGTTATTATTATGCCGAGTCCGATTATTATATATATGATGTATGCCCGGACAAAATTACTGAAGGCTATTACGTCGGCTGTAAGGGCCGGGAGTTTTGCCCCGACGCTGGAGAAAAGGGTCGCGAAAACCGGGATAACAAATGTCAAAAGCACTATTACGACTCCTATGGCAACCGTCAGGACGATGGAAGGATAAATTAACGCGCCCTTGATTTTCCTTTTCAATTTGACCATCTTTTCAAGATATATCGCAAGCCTTTTAAAAACAGTGTCAAGAACACCCCCCCTTTCGCCCGCCTCCACGAGGTTGGTGTAAAGGTCGGTAAAGGCGAGGGGAAATTTCCTGAGGCTGTTCGAAAGCGTAGAACCCCCTTCTATATCTTCTTTAATATGGGTTAAAATGCCCTTTAGTTCTTTATTTTTCTGTTGCTCGGTTATTATTTGAATGCCCTGCAGTATAGGAACGCCGGATTCGATAAGAGAGGAAAATTGCCTTGTAAAAAGTACAAGGTTATTATCGCTGATTTTTGTTTTGGGACCAACCTTGGCCGGGCCGGTCAGGCTCATCGTAAAAAAACTGCTTTTTTTACGAATAGTTATGGGAAAAATATCCGTCTTGCGAAGGTGCTCCGCGGCTTCGGACACCGTTTCGGCAACAACCTCCCCCTTAAGGTATTCTCCTGTCCTTTTTTTCCCCTTCCAGATAAATGAGGGCATAATGTTTATCCTTTTTTAACGCCCTTTAAAGTGGATTTGGAGGAATCAGCGGCGGAAGATAATCCAAAGCCTCCATGCATTGCCCCCCCTTCCATCTCAGGCCCCTGTCCGGAAGCGCCCAGCATCCCCACCTTCGACGTAAGCCCGGACATTATAGTTTGCTTTAATTCATCCGGATCGGATGTCCTGCCATATGCTTCTTCCTCACTTATGATTCTTCTATTCACAAGCGAGGCAAGCGCCTGGTTTAAAGTCTGCATTCCAAATTTTTCCTGCCCTAATTGCAGCTGGGAATATATCTGGTGGACCTTGTTCTCCCTGATAAGATTTCTAATGGCGGGATTAGGCAGCATAAGCTCGGCGGCAAGGACTCTTCCGGGCGCATCCATTCTTGGGATGAGGGTTTGGGACATTACCGCGAGCAGCGTTAAGGAAAGGGAAGATCTGACCTCCGGCTGCTCCTCAGGAGGAAATATATCTATGACGCGGCCGATTGTCTGGACGGCGGAACTGGTATGAAGCGTTCCGAGCGTGAGATGTCCTGTTTCAGATATCGTAAGCGCGGCTTCCATTGTTTCCCGGTCTCTGATTTCGCCTATAAGAACAATATCCGGGTCCTCCCTTAGAACATGCTTTAAAGCCGTTGAAAAACTCTCGGTGTCTTGCCCGATTTCTCTCTGGTTAACAAGACAGTTCTTGTGGGTAAAAACATATTCTATAGGATCTTCCACCGTTATTATGTGGTCATTTCTCGTCATGTTTATGGCGTCGATCATGGCCGCGAGGGATGTGGTTTTACCGGAACCGGTCGGACCGGTCACAAGTACAAGGCCCCGGGGGGCCTTGATAATATCTTTAACCGGCATGGGCAGTCCAAGGGTATCCATGGACGGAATTTCGTGGGGAATTACCCTGAAAGCCCCCGCGATTGCCCCTTTGTCTAAGTAAAGGTTTGCCCTGAACCTTGATACGTCTTTTTGATTAAACGAGAAATCAAGTTCGCGGGTTTCTTCAAACTTTTTCTTCTGGGAATCCATAATAACGCTGTAGCACATTCCCTGGGTATCGGCAGGGGCTAAAGGAGGAAAATCGAGAGGGACAAGTGAACCCCTTATCCTGATTTGAGGAGGGCTGCCCGCGGACAAATGAAGATCCGAAGCGCCCCGTTCGACGGTTGTCCTGAGTAAATCTGCAATTGAAGGCATATAAACCTCCCTAAAAACAGTATGGTTGAATTATTAGTTATATTCTTCTAAATCTATACTTACGTTACTTCCCAGGTATTGGAGGATTTCATTAAGGGATGTAACTCCGTTAACGAATTTCTCGACAGCTGAATCCCTTAATGTCTTCATGCCGTTTTTTATCGCGATTTTTTCTATTTCAAACTCGTTGGACATCTTATATATTTCAGTTTTTATATCTTCCGTTACATTAAGTACTTCGTAAATCGCGATCCTGCCTTTGTACCCAGTTTTATTGCAGACCGGGCATCCTTTGGGCTGGAAAAACCTATGAGTAGAGGCGTCATCGGCATTAAGGCCCATCTCGAACAAGGTCTTCGCGTCAGGATAATATGCCTCCTTACATTCATTGCAAAGCCTCCTCACCAGTCTTTGCGCGATTATAAGATTTAAGCTCGAGGCAATTAAAAATTTCTCGACCCCCATGTTAATTAGCCTTGGAATTGTCGAAGCGGCATTATTTGTATGGACAGTGGAAAAAACCAGATGCCCAGTAAGGGCGGCTTTAACGGCAATTTCAGCGGTTTCCAGGTCCCTTATCTCTCCCACCATTATAATATCCGGATCCTGTCTCAAAAATGACCTGAGGGCCATGGCAAAATTATAACCTATTTCCTCGTTGACATTTACCTGGTTAATGCCGGGAATATTATACTCAACAGGGTCTTCAGCGGTGGATATATTCACGTCGGGCTTATTTACCTCGGAAAGGCCGCTATAAAGAGTGGTTGTTTTGCCTGAACCGGTTGGTCCCGTTACAAGTATCATTCCATAAGGCTTATGGATGGCGCTCCTGAAATCGGAGAGTTGCTCCTCTGAAAATCCAAGCTTTTTCATATCGAGTTGAAGGGAGCTTTTATCGAGAATCCTCATGACAATTTTCTCCCCGAACAATGAAGGAAGACATGAAACCCTGATATCTATTTCCTTTCCATCCACCCTGACTTTAATCCGTCCATCCTGCGGCAGCCTCTTTTCGGCAATATCGAGAAGCGACATTATCTTTATTCTTGAGACAACGGGATTTTTCAGCTGGATAGGAAGCTTCATCTGCTCTACAAGTTTTCCGTCTATCCTGTACCTTAATCTTAGGTTGGATTCATAAGGCTCTATGTGGATATCGCTTGCCCCGGCTTTTACGGCATCGGCTATAACCTTATTGGCAAATTTTATAATCGGGGCTTCGCTTGCCGATTTTGACAACTCGGCGATGTTTATTTCCTCTGAAGTGCCTTCAAGTTCTATCGATTTCAAATATTCGACATTTTCAGCAAGTATCGTGGAAGCATTGTAATATTTGGAGAGGGCATGGGCGATGCCTGATTCTGAGGTAACGACAACCTCGACATTAAGGCCCGTTAAAAATTTAATATCGTCGAGGGCTTCTATTTTTGTAGGGTCCGACACCGCGAGGTAGAGGGTATTGCCCTGCCGGTTAAAGGGAATAATGTTGTTTTTTATCGCTATTTCAGGGGGGATTAATTTTATTATGTTTTCGGGGATTTCTTCCTCAAAGAGGTTTACGGTGGTTGTTCCAAATTCCCTCGAGAGGAAAGTGACAAGTTCGGAATCCCTTATAAAGCCGAGTTTTATAAGCTGTCCAACGATAGAACCTCCAAAAAATTTCTGGCTGTCTATTGCCCTGTCAAGTTGCTCCGTGGTGATGACGCCGTTTTTAACTAAAATCTCTGCTAATTTAAGGTCTTGATTCTTTTCTCCTTTCTGAATTTCGCTTTTTATTTTTTCTTGAAAAAGAAGCGCGTTGGTAATATCCGTTTTCCTTGCAGCTTTTTGGTTTAATAATATCTCGCCCAATTTTAAGTCCTGGATCTTTCTGCCTTTTTTTATTTCCTCGCGAATTTTTTTCTGTATCAATAAGGCGTTTTCGACTTCTTCCCTCGTCGCCGCCCCTTCTTTTATAAGGATTTCCCCGATTTTTTCCGTTTCTTTTCCGTACCCCCTTTGTTGGGGAATGCCGGACTGGATCACGGCGCCTTCCGGCACAGGAATACTTGCTTCGTTAGGTCTCATATTACCTTGCATACCCATATTATCCAGAGGATCTTCGTCTTTCATAAAAAACCCCCGTTATTTTACCGGGTCTAAAACCCGTTTCGCTCTTTCATTTTAACATATAAATCCGACAAAATGTAAATATTTATTTTAATTCAGCTTTTATAATTTCGAAATCAACCCTTTTGCCTGTCCATATGGAAAAACTCTCGATCGCCTGGAACAATAGCATGGATAGACCGTCCGAACATTTTTTAACCCTTGTTTTTAAAAGTCCAAGAAAAGATATTTCTTTACGCGTAAAGTTATAAGATATGTCCATCGCGAAAGCTTTTTCGCCGATATAGTCGAGCGGCAAAGTTCTTATAAGGCTCAGACTCGATTTTGAAGGCGGCACGCAATTAATTATTATGTCGCAATATTTAAAAGATTTTTTAAAACGGGCTAAATTATAATCTGAATAAAAAACCGGCCCCGAAATGTTCTTTGATTTTATTTTCCATTTTTGAACCTCGCCGGCCAATTCTCCGGCTCTCTGGATATCACGATTTACAATAAGAATTTCTCCCGCGTTTTCTTTAATAAGCCCGTAAAGTACCGCCCTGGAGGCCCCGCCGGCGCCGAGAACGATAACTTTTTTACCGCGAACTCCGGTATCGAATTCATATTCAATGCTTTTCAGGAACCCGGCTATATCCGTATTATAGCCCCTGTAAGTAAAATCGTCTTCCCGGTTCACGGTATTGACGGCGCCTATCAATCCGGCTTCGTTTTCCAGGGAATCGAGGTATTTTAAAACCTCTGTCTTATATGGCTGGGTAATATTGGCCCCTTTAAGTCCCAGTGCTTTGAATCCGATAAAGGCCTCGGGAAATTTGTCCGGAACAACGTCAAACTTTCCATAGCAAAGGAGCGGAGCCGCGGCGGATTTTCCTATGCATATTTTGGCCATTTTATTATGTATAAAAGGGGAAAGCGTATAGTCGATTTTATGTCCAAAAATTCCAGTAAAATAAGGTGGAACATAATAACTGGCCTTATAATCCATATCTCCATGTATTTTAAAATTTGGTTAATATATCTTAATATTATCGAAAAATATCGATTTTTTTTAAATAACCAGGGTAATTGATATTTTATTATTTTTATCTTATAATTAAACAATGGATGAAAACGATAATAATTTTAATAAATTAACATTTGAAGAAGCCTTAAAGAGGCTTGAAGACAACGTCATAGCCCTCGAAAAGGGAGACATAGGCCTCGATGACGCTATAAAAATTTACGAAGAAGGCATAAAATACTCCAATTTCCTTATAAAAAAGCTTGATTTTGCCGAAAAAAAAGTGGAAGAGTTAACAGCTAAAAATAATTCCTCCGGGGAAAAACTTTTATCCACTGCCCCCTTGGACGGTAATTGAGCCCGTACTCTCAGATGACCGATATCAAATCGTACCTGAACGAAAACAAGAACCTGGTTGATGATTTTATTAAATCCTACATGGAAGAGCGGGGATATAGCAAGAAATTTTCATGCAATAATTTTTCTATAGGCGAAACGATGATTTATAGCCTTTCTAACGGCGGCAAAAGAATTAGGCCTGTGCTTCTCATGCTCGTCGCGGAAGGCCTTGGGTTTAATGATAAAAAAAAGCTTCTTCCGTTTGCTTCGTCCCTCGAATTCATTCATTCCTACTCCCTTATACACGACGACCTTCCCGCCATGGATAACGACAGTATAAGGAGAGGGAAACCTACAAACCATATAGTTTATGGCGAGGCTTCGGCAATACTCGCGGGGGATGCCCTCCTCACAGAGGCGTTTGTCATCTTAAGTAACGAAAAATATACGGGCTGGCTAATGCCCGGGAAGTCCCTCAGGCTGATTAATGAATTATCCGGGGCGTCCAGCGCGGGAGGGCTCGCGGGAGGCCAGTTTCTTGATGTAAACTCTTTTAATTCCATTCTGACAATGGAAGAAATAGAAATAATAAACAGGGAAAAAACCGGCAGGCTTATTGAAGCCGCCTGTGTCATGGGCGCGATCCTTTCTGACGGTGAAAACGATGCTATTGAAAACATAAGGCGTTTCGGCTCATATGTCGGACTTACCTTTCAGATTGTCGACGATATACTTGACCTTGCCGGAAACAGGGAAATCACCGGAAAAACAGTCGGAATCGACAAAATCAACAAAAAATGTAATCTTGTCGGCACAATAGGCATGGAAAAATCTCTCGAGTTAGTCAACAGGTATAATGAAAAAGCGGCTCAGGCGTTAGCCGAAGCAGGCATAAAAAATGACATGATAATGGATTTCGTTAATTATTTAACAAACAGAATAAGCTAACAGCCTCGCATATGATACTTGAAAATATAAACAGCCCCTCCCAGGTCAAAACCCTTGGGGAAGAAGAACTTAAAATCCTCGCCCACGAGTTAAGGGAGGAGATAATATCTGTATGCTCCAAAAATGGGGGTCATATCGCTCCAAGCCTTGGGGTTGTTGAGCTGACGCTAGCCCTGCTGAAATCCTTCGATATCGAAAACAATGACAGGATAATATGGGACGTGGGACACCAGTCATATTCCTATAAACTCCTTACCGGAAGGAAAAAAAGTTTCTCAACCCTGAGGCAGCTCGGAGGCATATCCGGATTTCCCTCGATGCAGGAAAGCAAATTCGATTTCTTCGGCGCAGGCCATGCCGGGACATCCGTGTCGGCTGCCCTCGGAATGAGCCTGAATAACCGGGATGGAAGAATAATCGCTGTCATAGGGGATGCTTCAATTTCCAACGGGATGGCGTTTGAAGGGTTAAATCACGCCGGGGCGTTAAAAAAGGATATAATAGTTATCCTCAACGACAATGAGATGTCCATTTCAAAAAACGTCGGGGCAATCTCAAATTACCTCAATAAGATAATGAGCGGCAATGTCTACCAGGGAATAAGAAATGACACCGAAAAATTGTTAAAATCCATTCCGTTATTTGGAAGCCAGTTCGCGAAAATCGCTTCAAAACTTGAAGAATCCATTAAAAATCTCGTTATCCCGGGGATTTTATTTGAGGAATTAGGCTTCACATATATAGGACCTATAGACGGACACAGTTTTCCCCATCTTCTTGAGTCCCTTGAAAACATCAAGAATATAAGGAAGCCCGTGTTACTGCACGTTGTAACGCAAAAAGGCAAGGGCTATGATCCATCGGAAAAAAATCCATCCCTTTTCCATGGAATTTCGGCATTCGACAAGAAAACCGGATTAACGCTTAAAAAATCCGGAAATGAAACCCTTGGAGAAATAGCGTCAAATTTCCTCATAAAATTGGCGCGCAAAGACAAAAGAGTAATAGGAGTTACTGCAGCCATGGCCGATGGAACAGGCCTTACAAAATTTTCAAAGGCTCTTCCTGAGCGCTTTTTTGACGTAGGTATGGCCGAAGAACACGCCGTAACTTTTGCCGCCGGGGCGGCCGCCTCAGGCCTGAGGCCCTTCGTTTTTATTTATTCAACCTTTATCCAGAGGGCACTCGACCAGATAATTCACGACATATGCCTTCAGGGTCTTCCCGTGGTCCTTTGTCTTGACAGGGCGGGAATTGCGGGCGAAGACGGCGCGACGCACCAGGGCATATTCGACGTGTCTTTTCTGGGTTTTATTCCTAACCTCGTATTTATGACCCCCGCGGACGAAAAAGAGCTTATGAGAATGCTTAAGAGCGCGGTTCATTACAATAAACCCGTTATAATAAGGTATCCAAAGGCGGATATTCCGTATTTCGACCTCCCGGCCGAGGAGTCCATTGAAATCATAGAAGAAGGTAATTTTGACTCGATTCACGATTACACTGAAAATGTCATTGTAAGCCTTGGTTATCCTCATACCGGAATTATCAAAGAAATCCTTGATGAGATTAATCATAACATACCGTTCGGGAAGGACAGGATAGGACTTATCAACGCAAGGTTTGTCTCTCCTGTCTCAAAGGAGCTTGTTGCCAGGCTGTTAAACGCTAAAAAAATAATGACGGTTGAAGAAAATGTGGGTTTTTCGGGCTTCGGCTCCAAGCTCTTGACTCTCCTTTTAGAGGAAAAATCCTCACTATTGCCTGAATATAAAATGCTTTCCCTGGGCAATAATTTTATAGAACACGGTCCGAGAAAAGACCTTCTCGAAATAGCGGGATTTTCTTCGAATGAAATCAAAAAGAGTATAACGCAATTTTTTAATATTGACATTGAAAAAAGTAAGATTGGATATTCTTCTGTCCGATAAATTCCCGGAACACAATTTATCGCGTTCCAGGGCTTCCGCGCTTATAATGGGGGGAAAGGTTTTTGTAAGCGGAAAGGCCTGTTTAAAATCAGGCTCTCTCGTTGACCCCGAAGCTTTAATAGAAATAAAAGAAACCACTCCCTATGTTTCAAGGGGGGGAATAAAATTAAAGGGCGCGCTTGAAAGTTTTGGCCTTAATGTCAGAGGCTTAAGAGCAATTGATATAGGCGCGTCGACGGGGGGATTTACGGATTGTTTGTTAAAGGAAGGGGTTGATTTCGTATATTGCGTTGACGTAGGATACGGTCAGCTTGACTACTCTCTGAGAAATTTAAAGAATATAAAAAATATAGAAAAGACCAACATCAAAAACCTGGGCTTTGAGGAGATTGGGGAAAGGCTTGATCTTGCGGTATGCGATACTTCGTTTATCTCTTTAAAAAAGGTCCTTCCGTTCATACCAAAGTTTATAAAGGACGGCGGGTTGATTCTGGCTCTCATAAAACCTCAATTTGAGACGGAGGACAGGAAAAACCTTAAAAAAGGAATTATAAAGGATGAAAAAGCCTACAATTTCATAATAAACGATATCACGTTATCTTCAGAAAAAATACATTTAAAGACAATCGGGGTAAAAAAATCATGCTTAAAAGGGAAAA
>JAKAPT010000056.1 GCA_021806885.1 bacterium
ATTTTTCCGGCGGAATAAAATTTCTCGACGTAGTTTACCGTGAGAGGTAAAAAATCCACGCCTTCCTTGATATTTTTATCTACGCATGTCGTAACAAGAACCTTTGTGTTTCCAATAGTTACCAGCGCGCTGCCGGAAGCCTGTTTGGCGAGCCTTCCGGTCTCGACGGTAATTTTTTTCCCGTCAAGCGTAAAACTCTTGACGAACGGGTGTTTAGAAGTTTCGTAATTTTCCATCATTTCTCCTGTAAGAATATAATTTATTTGCGAAGGTTAAGCGATTCAACGAGAGCTTTATACCTCTCCTCGCTCTTTTCCTTAAGATAATCGAGGAGATGCCTCCTCCTTGCAACCATTTTCAAAAGCCCTCTTCTCGAATGATGGTCTTTGGCAAATTTTTTAAAGTGCTCCGACAATAAATTTATGCGATAGGTAAGGATCGCAACCTGCACTTCAACCGAACCTGAATCTCCTTCATGTGTCTTGAACTTTTTAATTATTGCGGTTTTTTCTTCTTTAGAAATAGGCATTAAGTAACTCCTCCAAATGTGTAATAAGATTGAGCGATATTATATCAATTTAATATTTCCATAACCCTTGGGTCGTCAACAGGGATAATCTTTTCCATTATAAAGTCCTTTCCTTTTTCGATGGACTCAAACTGGATTGCTTCATTTATGTCAAATCCCCCCGCGCTTGTCCTCCTGAGACTAAAAAGATGGGCCGGCACTTTAAATTTATCGATTATATCCTGGGCTATAGCCCTGACATACGTCCCCTTCGAAACCCTGCAGCTAAAATTTATAAAAGAATCGTCAAATGATTTTATTTTGAACTCATAAATACTGACCTTATTGGTCATGTCTGCCTTACCTGAGTCGATATTTTTCCTGGCATACCTGTAAAGCGGGACCCCTTTAACCTTTTTTGCGCTGAATGCGGGGATTTTCTGGATAAAATCCCCGGATAATTTGCCCAGGTAGTCGATAATTCCCTTAATTTCGATGTCTTTAACCGCTTTATTATCTAATACTTCCCCCGAAATATCAAGAGTATTTGTGCTTATGCCGATTTTGAACGCTCCTTCGTATGATTTTGAAACATTCACGAGCCTGTCCTGAATTTTGGTAGCTTTGTTAATGAGCAAAGGCAACAGGCCGGTTGCAAACGGGTCAAGCGTCCCGGCATGTCCGACTTTCAGGCAGTTTAACTCCCTTTTTACCAGGGAATCAACTCTAAATGAGGTCATTCCAGCAGGTTTGTCAATTAAGAGTATACCGCTGATACTATTGTTTTTTCCCTCATTGTTTATAAAACCTGTTCGCAATATTTATAAACCTCTTTCTTTATTTCCGGAAGGGAGCCTGTAATTTTGCATCCCGCGGCAAATTTATGTCCGCCCCCTCCGAATTTCTCGGCTACAAAAGCAACATTCGCGTAGCTTTTTGACCTGAAATTCAATCTGTACTCGTTTGCGGATACTTCCCTGAAAAATATTGCTATTTCAACTCCGTCTATAGATCTGGGATAATTAACGAAATCTTCGTACAACCCGCTTACCCTTGAACCAGAACTGTTTTTTATCACATCGCTTAACATTTTCTTTGTGCCGACCATAGAGGCTATTTTCCCCCCTGCCGCAAATTCAAGGGTTCCAAGACTTTTTCCAAGCAGAAGATACATTTCCGCCGGTTTTGTTTCGAAAAGTTCGGTTGCTATCTTTGCCGGGTCGATATTGTACTCATTCAAAATAGAACATATGTAAAAAGACCTCTTATTTGAAGATGAATAGTGAAAAGAGCCTGTATCCGTCAAAATGGAGGTATACAAAGAAAGCGCGATTTCGTCATCTATTTTTGAGAGAACCTTCTTCCTCTCTTTCGGGCCGCAAGGGAGGGGTTCGCTTAATTTTCCATTTAAAAAAACTTTATAAGGGGAATAAGGTATTTTGCTTGATACGGCCCCGCCGGATAAAAACAAATAAAAAAGGACCTCGCCGGTAGAACTGGCATCGGGTATCACCAGGTTTACGTCTCCGAACCGCGTGTTAGTAAAATGGTGGTCTATATTTATTATTTTATGACCGTTCCCCAGAAGCTCTTCATAATTATTACCGATTCTTGAAAATTCCCCGCAATCCACTATAATTATTAAATCAAATGGCCCTCCAGGAAATTCATTATGGAATTTATCCGCCCATGGCAGAAATTTCAAGTTATTCGGGATGGAATCCTTATTATAAAGGAAAATTTCTTTGCGGAGGGATTTAACGAACATCCCCGTCGCTATAACCGAACTTATCGCGTCGCCCTCCGGATTTTCATGAGTTGCGATAAAAACTCTTTTTGAAGAATCTATCAGGTTTAATATTTCATTCGTGGAATTTTCAAAATCCCTTAAATCGGATACCGAATAAGGCCTGTATTTAAGAGCGCTTTCCATGGCATTGGAAATCATTTGCGAAGCCCCTTATTGTAATCGTCAATAATTTTGTTTATTTCTGAAGCCTTCTGAAGACCACCGTAGTATTCAAACGTCAATTCGGGAACAACCCTCAACAAAACTTTTGAAAAAACTTCTTTTTTGATATAATTTTTTGAACTTTTAAAACCGTTAACAGCCTTGTTAATATCTTTTTCAGAGCCCATTACGCTGAAAAACACCTTGCATGATTTCAAATCCTTTGACGCTTCAGCGCCTATAATAGTTACATCCTTAAGCCTGCTGTCGTTGATTTTGAACTCCAGGACTAAAGAAATCTCCCTGGATATAAGTTCGGCGACCCTCTTGCTTCTTTCTATCAATTAATTTTCCTCACTGCTCCTCTTTTTTCACGTCCCGGGAAGATTCGAGGGTCTGTTTTATATATTCGATATCGTAAGCTTCTATAATATCTCCGACTTTTATGTCATTAAAATTCTCGAGTAATATGCCGCATTCAAAATTTACCTGGACTTCTTTCACGTCTTCTTTAAATCTCTTTAATGAATTTACGTGTCCGGTATAAACAACTACGTTGTCCCTTAAAAGGCGGACACCGGAAGAGCGTTTGATTATTCCGCTTAGCACGATGGAACCGGCAATAGTTCCTACTTTTGGCACGCTAAAAAGGTTCCTGACTTCGGCCTTTCCTGTTGTCTTCTCTTTTTCTATGGGGGAAAGAAGGCCTTCCATCGCGTCCTTAACATCTTTTACGGCATCGTATATTATATTGTAATACCTGATTTCGATGCCTTCGGCCTCGCTTAATGCCGATGCTTTAGACTCTGGACGCACGTTAAAAGCAATTATAATGGAACCAGTTGCCTTTGCCAACATAACATCGCTTTCCGTGATCGCGGAAGCGCCGCTGTGAATCACGTTAACCTTGACTTTTGGGGAAGAAAGTTTATGAAATGATTGTATAAGTGCCTCCATGGAACCATATACATCGGTTTTTACAATTAATTTTAGCTCAAGCACCCCGCCGGATTTTATTTTAGAATAAAGACCTTCGAGCGTCATTTTACTGGAAGAGCCGAGTTCCGATTCCCTGTGCTTTAATTGCCTTTCAAGGCTTATTCTTTTTGCTTCTTTGTCGTCTTTAAGCGCGATGAAATTATCGCCCGGGGAAGGAACGCCGTCAAGCCCGAAAAGTTCGACGGGAGTCGAAGGGCCGGCCGCGTCGATCTTATTGCCAGTGTGGTCTATCATCGCCCTCACCCTGACATAATACAGCCCGCAGACCGCGTTGTCATTAACTCTTAATGTGCCGTTCTGAATAAGTACCGTGGCAACGGGCCCCCTTCCTTTATCTAATTTTGCTTCTATAACCGTTCCCCTGGCAAGCTTGTCGGGATTCGCCTTTAACTCCAGAACATCTGACTGGAGGAGTATAATTTCTAAAAGTTCCTTTATTCCCTGTCCGCTCTTGGCCGAAACGTTCGCGAAAAGAGTGGTGCCCCCAAGTTCTTCGGGAACCAGTCCATATTCAAGAAGGCTGTTTTTCACCTTCGTGGGATTTGCCCCGGGTTTGTCAATCTTGTTTATTGCCACGATTATTGGAACATTTGCGGCCTTGGCATGGTTAATAGCTTCTATTGTCTGAGGCATTACGCCGTCGTCCGCGGCAACCACGAGAACGACTATATCTGTAATGCTGGCCCCCCTTGAGCGCATCTCCGTAAAGGCTTCGTGGCCAGGGGTGTCAAGGAACGTTATCATCGAGTCATCAACCTTTACGCTGTACGCGCCAATATGCTGGGTGATACCGCCGGCTTCGCTCGAGGTTACGTTTGTTTTCCTTATCGCGTCAAGGAGGGATGTTTTCCCGTGATCAACATGCCCCATCACCGTGACAACAGGAGCCCTGTGACTGAGCGATTCTTCCGTGTCGGGCACCTCTTCTAGAACAAATGTCTCATTAAAGCCCACCTTTTCGGTGGTATACCCATATTCCGACGCTATCAGGGAAGCGGCATCAAAATCGACAATATGGTTAATAGTCGCAATAATGCCGATATCCATTAATTTCTTAATAACTTCCGAGGCTTTTATGCCCATGGACTGCGACAATTCGCTCACGGTTATGCCGTTGGTCATTCTTATGACTTTCTTGGAAGCCTTCTTTTCAGGTACGGGGGGAGATTGAACCAGTTGCAAACCGCCCTTGTTTGACCTGAATTTTTTTCTATGCCTCCTTGGAACAAAAAATTCATTTTCATCCGCCCCATAACTCAACCTGTCGTTTTTGTTGAATTTAAGAACCTGCTGCGGCTTCTTTAAATCTTCTTTTTTCACGGATTTCTTCGGGTGGGCATGAACGTCGCCGCTATCTTCCTTAATGCCGGCTATTTCATTCACATCTAAGGTCTTAACGACGCTAAGGATATCCGCGGAGGGTGCCGGCTTTTTTTCAACCCGGGGGGCTCCTTTGACGGTTTCTTTAATTTCCTTCGCGGGCTTTTTCTTCTGGGTTACGGTTTTAGAAGCTGGTCCCTGTTCATGGGCTCCGGAAACAGCGGGGACTGGAGCAACAGTTTTTTTAGTAGTTTCCGCGGGTTCAGGAGAAGACGCCTCGCTTTTTTTAGAAATCTGGGGTTCCCCGGCAGGCGCTTGGGGACTTTCAGCAGTTTTAATGACCCTTCTCCTTATTACGCCCCTGGAGACCCGTCTTTCTTCAAGCTTGTTTTCAGGTTCTTTTTTATTAATATCCATAATTTATTTTAACCCTGCCGCTCCCCATTCTCACTCCCGGGCGATTCCTGCGGGGCAGACTCCTCCTTCTGGGCGGAATTTCCCTCCGGTTCGCCAATCTCCGATTGAGATTCATCGCCCGTAAGCGAGCCCTGCCCTTCCCCGGTTTCCTTATCTATTTTTTCCTTAAGTTCGATATCGGATTGTATTTTAATCATAAGGTCTTTTGCCGACGTAAGAATTTTTTCGGCCTTTTTTTCATCGATAGATAGTTCATTGACCAGTCTTTCAACGGTCGATTCGACCACATCGGATACTTTTTCATATCCGCTCTGGAATAAAAGCTTGGCCATTATATCTCCGACCCCGGTAATTTCCATAAGTCCCTTGTATGCCGTCTTATCCTTTTTATCTGTCCTTGAATCGCTTACGATGTCTATCTTGCAATCGCATATTTTAGTGGCAAGCTGGACATTCTGGCCTTTTTTGCCTATGGCAAGGGCCAGTTGGTCGTCAGGGACGGTTACGATTACGGTCTTTCCCTCTTCGTCATAGGCTACCTTCGAGGCCTCGGCAGGACTCAAAGCGTTTGCGACCAATTTTCCAACATTTTCCGAAAAAGGTATTATGTCGATCTTTTCGCCTCTGAGCTCATTGATAATGCTTTGGATCCTGAAACCTTTCATGCCGACGCATGCCCCTACGGGATCGACGTCTTTATTGGTTGAAAGGACGGCTATTTTTGACCTGAATCCGGGTATCCTTGCGACCCTCATAATTTTTACAATGCCGTCATAAATCTCGGGGACCTCGGATTCAAAAAGTTTTACAAGGAAATCCTCGGAGGCGCGGGAAAGGATGAGTTTAGGACCGCCCTTCTCCATTTTTATATTGGATAATAACGCCCTTATCCTGTCATTGGGTTTATAGGTCTCACTATATACCTGTTCCTGCCTGGGCAGAATAGCCTCGGTTTTCCCTAGGTCAACTATTATCATGGACCTTTCGACTTTCCTCACGAGGCCGCTGACAATCTCTCCTTTACGCTCGTTAAATTCATCGTAAATATTTTTATGTTCTATCTCCTTTATTTTCTGCAGAATAACCTGTTTGGCAACCTGCGCCTCGATCCTGCCGTAAATGTTTTTTTCAACCCTGAGTCCAAGGTTGTCTCCCAATATTGCATCGGGATCATTATCAAAGGCTTCCTCAAGGGAAATCTCGGTTTTAGGGTTATTGACCTCATTCACAACCTGCTTGAACATGAAAACCTCTATTTCTCCAGTTTCCTCTGAAAAATGGGCCTCAAGGTCATATCCCGGACCAAGATTTTTTCTAGCGATAGCAAGTATTGCCTGTTCAACCGCTTCGATGACATATACCCTGCCGATGTTTTTATCCTTGGAAACCTGGTCAATTACCAAATTAAGATTATTAATCATAAGCTGGGTCACTTTAAACGCTCCTTATAATATTTATATTTTTCATTTTTTATTGAAATAGAATCTATACCTTAAGCAGATTTCCTCTTTTAATCTCAAAGAATGGGACCGCGTGAATTCTTCCGGATATCTCGTCGAATATTTTTATATTATGGTTTTGCCCTGAAATGTCCGATTCAACGTCAATTATCTTTCCCGTTAAATTGAACCTGCCTTCAATTTTATTTCTAAGGGAAACTTTAACCCTGTCTCCCTTAAATTTCTCATAATCGCTAAATTTAAGCATTATCCTGTTTATCCCCGGAGACGAAACCTCAAGGGTATATTTGAATTTTATAAGCTCCCTGACATCAAGTATCATGCTTAACTCTCTTGATATCTCGGTAAGCTTATCAATATTAACCCCTCCTTCGGCATCGATATACACCCTTAAAATAACGCCGGTTCCCTTTTTTGGGGAAACGAAAACGGCTCCCACAAGATAACACCCATAATACTTTGCTATATCTTCTATAATCTCCTCAATATCTTTAATTAAATTTTCCTGCATAAAATAAAAAAGTGGGTAAAAACCCACTTTCATATAAAAAAGTAAAATATTTTGAGAATAAATTACAAAATCCTTATATTCAAATTGAAATTATATATAAAAATTAATAAAATATCAACAATAAATTTTATGCCTGTATGCCACGGAATATAAAAATAACCCTTGCGGAGGGGCATTAAGGGAATCCGGGGGGTTTTCTTCCATATTCTCAAGCATTTCACGAATATGGCAGGGGCTTATTTTACCGCTCCCGCAATTTATGATAGACCCCACGATTCTCCTTACCATATGCCTTAAAAAACCTTCTCCCTCGACAAAGATATCGTATCCGTAATTCTTCTTTAAAATAGTTATATATTTTATCTCTCTTGAATACTTTTCCATATGTCTGCCCCTCTCCCTTTTAACAAAATTATAAAAATTATTTTTTCCTGTTAATACCCCCGCGGCGTCGTTCATGAGCCCAGCGTTTAGTCTCTCACCGACATACCAGGCGCGGCGGTCCATCAAAGGGCTCTTAAAGCCGTTATTTATCTTGTAAAGATATGTTTTTGAGAGCGCGTCGAGGGTGGAATGAAATGATTCGTGTACAAGCTCGATTTGTTTTATCTTTATATCTTTTGGAAGTACTCCGTTTAACGACTGTCTCAGGCGGCTTAAATCATAATAAAAAGAGGTCTTGAAATTCGCGACCTGGTTCAGGGCATGGACGCCTGTATCTGTTCTGCCTGAGGCAGAAACGCGGACGTCCTGGCCCGTGACAATCTTTATGGCCCTCAGTATCTCGCTTTCAATTGTAAGGATATTACCATCCGACTTATTTTTTTGAATCTGCCAGCCGTTAAACCTCGAGCCGTCATATTCAATGACGATAAGGTAGTTCATAAATTAATTATAATATAATCGGGTTTTACGAGGGAGAGAGGATTATAAACTCCGATGAAGTTTTTCTGAAAATGTGTTTATTTTATAGCTTTTCCAAGGTTAAATATCGGCAAATACATTGCGACTACCAGCGTGCCCACGGTCACGCCGAGAAAAATTATAAGGGCCGGTTCCAGCATCTGGGTCAAATTTGTGACCGCGTTGTCAACCTCTTCTTCATAATAATCCGCCACCTTGGAGAGCATGGCATCCAGAGTTCCGGTGGATTCTCCGACCGCGATCATCTGTATTACGAGGGGAGGGAAAAGCTCCGTCTTGTTAAGAGACACGGCAAAAGTCGCTCCGGACGAGATATCGTCCCTGGCTTTCATAAGCGACTCCTTGACGATTACGTTTCCGGTCGCCCTGGAAACAATATTGAGTCCTTCAAGTATATGAACGCCGCTTTCCATCATTGTTGAAAGGGTCCTGGTAAACCGGGCTATCGAAGTCTTTTTTATTAAAATACCTACGAGCGGAAATCTTAATATAAGCCAGTCGATGTTCCACCTCCCCTTTTCGGTCCTGTAATAAAACCTGATTGCCGTTATTATTATGCCGAGTCCGATTATTATATATATGATGTATGCCCGGACAAAATTACTGAAGGCTATTAAGATC
>JAKAPT010000007.1 GCA_021806885.1 bacterium
TCTATGGAAGATGTTTTAAGGGTGCTGGGTACCGGGGTTGAGTGGCTTGGCCGCTTAAATTATTTATACGGGGTAATAGATATGTTAAAATCGAGACAGGGTGGTAAGTATGTTCATACCACGTGCCTAAAAGCGGCTGCGTGAGGGCGGATTCCCCCATGCTTCCGGTTTTTGAGAATCATTAATAACGAAGAGATTATTATTTCCAGACCTTTATGATATATAAATCGTCGCCTTCCTCGGCGGTAAGGAATTTATACCCCGCGTCTTTAAGCCTGGGGTATAAATGTATAGGTTTTCTTTCGTGGGTAATGAAAAGTGCCCTGTCACCCTGCATGCCTTCTAACGTCTCAAATATCTTAAGAAGCGGTTTAGGCGGCTCAAGCCCCCTAATGTCGAGTTCAACACCCTCTTTATGGGCAAGATTTTTAAGGTCCTCGTCGTCATAATTGTTCTCGTCAGGGTCCTCGGATATCTTTATTTCTTTTTCGCCCGTCCCCTCTGTCCTATAGAACATTATCCTGAATCCCTCTTTAGACCTCTCCGTGATATGCTCAAACCCCTTGTTCTTTAAAACTGAGTAAAGGGGGAACGGTTCGAAACTATTTATGAGCTCAAGCGCCTCATCTTTCTTAAGGGCGTTAACCTTTTCCATTATTTTCTTAAAGGGGTCGGACCCGTTTTTTATGTCCTCTCTTACATCCAGTTTAACTAAATTTTTAAAATTACCTGTTGCCATTATTTCTCCTTATCTTTTCAAGATCAATTTATGGTCTTGCTTATCTCCCTTATCTTTTTAAGGACTACCGCTTTTTCCTCAACCGTAAGATGCATATCCGCCATATTTAACAAAATATGGTCTTCTTTTTCTATGTGTTCGGATAAAAGGGCAGCAAATGAATTTCCCGAAGACGCCGCTTCCTTATAATTGTTTCCTGAAAGGGCGTTTTTAAAGGAGTTAAACAGCTCTTTCGAGTTATTATGCTCGATTAGCATGACATGAATAGGCCCAGTCTGAATCCCGATGTAGTTTCCAAGAACGGGAAAAAGGCCTTCTTCTTCCACACGGAATTGAACATTGACATATTTTTCCAGTGGCTGAATAATGCCCTTATGATGGCCTAAAAGCCCCTTCTTTTCTTCTTCTGTTTTCGCGCGGGAGATTTTTCCCAGCCATGCGACAAAATCGGAAAGTGCCTCCCTCGCGACCTGGTTATCGGTTCTTAAAACTGCTATCGGGTCCAAATTTGATTCCATTGGCGTCTCCTGTATTAGCCTTAATATAGCGTCAACCCCATTTTAACGGAATAAAAAACCGTCGTAATTGATAAATGTCACAACCTAAAACTCCATTAAAAATATCCTTGCCGAAAAAAGCGCCGAGGCGACGAGCATAATGGAGGCTGATATTATAATCAAAGGCATGGAAAGCAAGGTAAACGAAATAATCCCTGAGACAATTCCCGGAAGAAAAAGGAAAAATATCACGTATTCAAGATACTGGAGGGTTTTGCCGCTGAAGAGCTTTCCGTAGGCCCCTTTTTTAGCTTTCTCGAACATCTTAAGGCTTATCAAAAAAGGGAAAATCTTGTGCAAAAATCCTATAATCACAAAACCCGCAAAGCAAAAAAGGCCCGTGAATCCCAATGCGTAGTATAAGCCGTAATTAACCGCGGCCGCGCCTTCAGGGAGAAATAAAAGAAAGAGCCCGAAGAGGCCGAGAAATCCCAGAAATGCCACACCGGTAGACACGTAAAACAGCGTAACATCTAGCTTTTTCTTTATTCTTTTATCTATGAGGTAAAAAAATTCCGCGCAGTAGAGTAAGATCCCGCCTATCAATAAAATCTCTCCTGCAAGACCCAGCGCATTTCCCGCTCCATTTTCAAAAAATGAGGATAATAACGCTAAGATAACGCCCGAATTAATAGCTATAAGGTCCGTTTTCCATACAAGGGGATGGGGGGTTTTCGTCATGTAAAACATCGGAAGAAGCCTGTATGAAATAGCCAGGAAAAGCATTATGATGAAACCCGCGAACATCAAATAAACATGCGAGATAAGGATACCCTGAATGTTAAATGAAATTACCGGGAAATAAAACGAAAGCGCGAGATAAAACCCCACTGCCAATCCAAGTACAAGGTAAATATAACTGAACAATATTCCCAGGGCGGAATAATCCCATTTTTTAACCTTCTTTATGCTTGAAAGGATATTCACGCAATAGGCGGCAAGGCTTAAAAAAAGAAAGAAACCCCCGGCCGCAATAAGCCGCGGAATATAGTAATGCATTCCCGCGGCAAAAATTAAAAGAGCCGCGGTATAAACATAATAGACCGGAAAAAACATCCTTTCAAAGGAGATCTTGACGCCTATGGCAACGGGCAGGAGCATGTATGAGGCCCCTAAAATAACCATCATAAGGAACCCAAGGGTAAGGATATGGGTAAGGGCGATTATTTTAGTGTTCATAAAAAAATAAAGGCCAAAGCTTTTGTAATCCAAAAGCATTAACAGGAAAAAGGCCGGAAGGAATATAAGGGCGGTCTTTATATGCCTCAAGGCTATACTGATAGAGCTGTCGGTGGCGTTCATAGGGAGTTTTTTTCCTTTTTTAACTTTTTAAGGGCGTCTTCCTTAATCATGGAAGGAGTCCAGGGAGGATCCCATACAAGATTAATATTCACGCCTTTTACCCCGGAAATTTTTTTAAGGGCCTCTTCCGCCTCGAATTTTATAATCTCTCCTATCGGGCAGCCTTTGGCCGTGAGGGTCATGTCGATACTTATGATGCCGCCTTCGCCGGTTTTTATTCCGTACACAAGCCCCAGGTCATAAATGTTTGTTTCAAGCTCGGGGTCGATAATCGTTTTTAATTTTTCGACTACATCTTTTTCGTTAACCATGTATTAAGTTTAGCAGAAAAACCGACAGGGTTAATTGATTTTCGTCACATCTTGCTTTTATCAAGCAGGTTAGTGACTTCTTCATCCGTCGTCTGGGAAAAGTCGGAATAAAATTCCCCGACGGCGTAAAACGGCTCCGGAGCGCTTAAATAAATTACGTCGTCAGCGAGCTTTTTTAATTCTTCCACGGAATCAAGCGGCAGGACCGGAACCGCTATAACGACCTTTTTTGGCCCCTCTTTCTTAAGGGACTTCGCCACGGCCCTTACGGAAGCCCCGGTGGCTATGCCGTCATCGACTATCAACGCTATTTTTCCTTTAACATTAATTTTACTCCTGCCCTTCCTGTACATTTTTTCCCTTTCCCTGATTTCTTCGAGCTTTTCCTTCTTCATTTTTTCAATGTATTCATCCGGTACGCCTATTTGCGATAAAAGACTTTCATTTAAATACACCTGGGGGCTTTCCCCGTCCACAATTGCTCCTATCGCCAATTCCTGCTGGTCGGGCGCCCCTATCTTTCTTACGAGGGCGACGTCGAGGGGGGATTTAAGGATTGCGGCAACCTCGTAAGCCACGGGGACCCCTCCCCTCAAAAGGCCGATAATCACTGTCTTGGGGCCGCCGTATTTCTTTTCAAGCAATTTTTCGCCGAGGAGCCTCCCCGCTTCCCTCCTGTTTTTAAAAACCATCAGCGCTCCCAGTGAACTCTCACAAGCTTGTTATCATCGGAAAAGGAAAGCCCCAGAACGCCCTCATACGCCTTTTCGATATTCTTGCCTATCCTCTGCGCGAGGTCGGCGCTCGTGGTGGCAAGCCTTATGGTTTTATCCTTCTCGTCTATCTCTATGTCCCCTATCCTGTAAAGGGGATTTATATAATCCGCCCTTTTTTCGGTATTTTTGATTAAATTCAGAATTTCGTCCTTGTGTTCAAATAAAAAATCCCCTTTTAATTCTACTATTCCTTCAAAATAATGGGTCTCTATCTTCCTGCAGGAGGGGCATACGGTGTAAGACACCTTTTCAGGCTTTTTCATAAGCCTTTCAAAGAGGTCATTGTCCTTCACCCACCTTTTATTATGGTATATGTTGCGGCAGACCCTGCACACGTCCATGTCCTTATATTCAATAGCGCTCATGTAGGGGTCTTTTAAATCGTCGGGCTGGACTTTTTTCGTCCTGGCGTTATATCTTCTCATTTTTTCCTCCCACGAATTTATTTATTTATTATAAGCATCCCTTATTTTAGATTATATCACCTATTGGGGACTTAAAATTGTGAGGGAAGGTCCTTGACCAGGACGTTTTATTTTCAGCAGGGAGCCTTAGGAAAGTCCTTAAATGGGTCGGGGGATTTCTTTGCATTGACTAAGACAGGGGGAAGGGTAACATTTTCAAGGATTTCGGTATTTTTCCGGTATAATTCCTCGAGCGTAACGGTTGCGCCTTTATAATATGGGCACCTCTCAAGAAGGCAGCCGTGGGGATGGAGCTTTTCAAAACCGCACTTGACGTCAAAATCCCTTTCCGTCAGGCGGAAGCCAAAATCCGAATATAGGGACCTTAACATAATTTCCATGGATTTAAACAGGTATGCCTTGCAGCAAGAAGGCCCTGTAAGCTCAAAAATCGCCGCGGATAGAAGAGCGGTAAGCCTCATAGTAATCCTTTGCTCTTTATCTTTCCCGCAGACGGAACCCGTAAGGATTGAATAGATTATGCCTCCCGCGGGAACTATTCCGCAGACCCCACTCAGCCCGCAGTATCCCCCTACGGCCTGGCTTGAAAGCCTCGCGAACGCTTCGTTGATGTCCGAATCAGAGATTACCGCGAGTCCGTTGTTTCTGAGCGAAGCGAGGATTGAGCCCGTAAGCATGTAGGCATGGTGGCATCCGAGCATCGGGATGGAAACAGGCGAATTGTTTAAAATTTCAAATACTATATCAAGAGGGTCTTTAATGCCGGTTGAAAGAATAAAATCTTTTATGTAGCATATTGAAGGGAGGTTATGGCACTCGTCGCATACATAATGGGCCTCGTAGGAGGCGCAGATAATATTCCCGCTTTCTTTTTTCCCGCAGTAAAAGCAGGAAAATTCTTCACCGGAAAACAGGTATTCGAGCTCTCCCCCGCATATGGAGCAATTTGAAAGATGCCTTGAATCCATAAAACCCTAAAAATAATTGACTGGATAAATGAAAATATTATATAATTTTCCTACTTTCCATAATTATTATTATACAATATCCGGGCTGTTAGCTCAATCGGTAGAGCAACTGACTCTTAATCAGTAGGTCCCCGGTTCGATCCCGGGACAGCCCACCATTTGCCAGATTTTAGGTTCCGCCATTATACAATCCTTCTTTGTTTAGAACGTCAAATTGCTTTCCCTGTCCCACATCCCGAAGAATGCCTTAATTGCCCTGTTTATTTCTCCCGGACTCGTTATGTAAGTGGCATTATTGTCTTGATTTTGAGTTGAACCGCAATCTCCGTTCCAGCAGGAAGCCCCCTCGGCGGACGGGGACCAGTTGGCAGAGCCCTCCCTCAGCACCACGCCTGGTATGATAAATATCTTGTCGTGCATGATATTCCAGAACCCTTTGTCGTCTTTGGCCTTGATATATATATTTGAAACGCCCCTCAACATCCGGGTTACATCCGTTCTATCCTTCATCTGCTTATCGTCCCTGTATATATAAACGCGGACACCCTTGCGGGCAAGATTGATTAGCTCCCAAGCCAGCCTTTTATCGGTAAACGAATACATGGCAATATAAACCCTCTTCGGCCCCAGCGCTTTTTTAAGCCAGTATATATCCATCCGCTCCAGGTTAGATTCGGGAGAGTAATATGTAACATAGCGCGCGAAAGATTTTCCGGGAAGAGAGAAAAAGAAGGCTATAAACAAGAACAATAAAATTTGCGCGACAGGTCCGCCGGATAAAAAACATTCCTTACTCTTCATACAGGGCCCAGAATTTGTCTCTTTTATCCTTTATGGATTTCACGTTATACATTGCCTTGTCTGCCCGACCAAGAATGGTATCCGGGGAACCGCCATCAACGGGAAAAACGGTAAGCCCAAGGCTTATATTTAATATTCGTTCCATTCCTTTTATAATAAATGGATTTTTAAGGGTTTCGGAGAGCCTCCGGATAAAAGGATAATAATCCCCGGCCTTTTTTAAATCCTCAAGT
Source organism: bacterium (assembly GCA_021806885.1). Taxonomy (GTDB): domain Bacteria; phylum SZUA-79; class SZUA-79; order Acidulodesulfobacterales; family Acidulodesulfobacteraceae; genus JAKAPT01. The sequence continues at coordinate 6,113 of JAKAPT010000007.1, forward strand.
ATAATGACAAATTCGTCTCCGCCGAGCCTTACCATGTGGTCGCTCTTTCTCAAGACCAAGAGCATCCTTTTCGAGAAATCCTTTAGGAGGACGTCGCCCGCCTCATGTCCGAACGCGTCATTAACATACTTAAAATCGTCAAAATCTATCATCCCTACGGCAAGAAATGTTTTATTCCTGCCGGACCTTCTTATCGCGCCCTCCAGCAAATCCTTTAAAAATGACCTGTTTGGAAGGCCTGTAAGGTAATCGTGGTGGACGAGGAACTCAACCTTTTCCTTTTCCTCTTCAAGCTGTTTTTTTAAGTCGAGCTCGTTTAAACTGTGGACGAGCAGGCTGTTTATCCTGCTTAAAAACTTTAATATTTCCTCGCTAAAAAATCCCTTTTTATCGGACACGCAAACAAAAACCCCCCATTTCTCCCCGCCTTTATGAACAGGGATGGCGCACACGGAGGCCCACCTGTATTTTTTCAGGAAATCCATCCATGGCGCCATACCGGGGTCGCTCAGGTGATCATTGTTATAAACCGTCTTGTTAAGGCAAACGGCCCTTGCCGCAAGGGGCATATTTGAAGGGGTGCAATCGGCCTTTATCTTAATTTTCATAAGCTCCTGCGTTCCGCTGCCCCTGGCCGCGATGTATTTAATGGTGTTGTCTTTTTCAAGCCTCCCTATCCAGGAGGCGGTTATAAGCCCGCTTTTAACTATCCCCCTTAACATCCTGTGGAAGAGATCCTGTTCGTTTTTTGGATTTATCACGAGTGAAACCTCGTTAAGAATAGACTGGTAAAGAACTTTAAGGGCTGCCAGCTTTCCCTCGTTTTCCCTTCTTTCAATGTTTCTTTTTGAAATATAATAGAACAATAAAAATATTAAAAAAATTATAACGAGCGTGCCGAACAGGAAAACCATGTTAAAGTAATATAACCTGGCATTAAGGGCCGCGGAGCGGGGTAAGGCGAGAGGGAAAAGGAATTTATTTAGAAACAGGAAAATCGCGGAAGCGGAAACGATGCTCAACAATATTAAAAGATACCCTATAAAAAAGGTATCGGAACCAAGAATAATCAAGCGTTTTTCATTTTTAGAAGGTTCATATGAATGCGAAATAAACTTGTTAGTCATTGGGCGGCGTCCTTATGTTCTTCATTTTGCGCGAGCTTCCTGTATACGGTTTTAAGGCCTATATCCAGGTCCTTTGCCGTTTTAACCTTGTCATAGTCATTTAATTCGAGTGTTTTTTTGATAATGATGGACTCGGCCTCTTCGAGGGTGGTACCAGCCTTTATGATTATAGAATCTTCAACTCTTCCGCTATTAGCCGGGCCGGCCTTAATTTCTTCCTCCGCATTGGAAAGTCCGAATTTTCCCTTTATATATTCCGGGAAAAAGGACTGGTCCAGAAACCGCTCCTTTTGCGCCCCCGTTTCAGGGGCGGCGCCTGAAACCGCGGTCATATATTCCATGATGTTTTTAAGCTCCCTGACGTTGCCGGGGTAATCGTAATTCAAAAGCAATTCAATGGCCTTCCTGTCAAGCACGAAATTTCCCGACCCTCCTTCCCTGGAAAAGTCCTCGAGAAACTTGTTTATCAAAAGCGGTATGTCTTCTTTTCTTTCCCTTAAGGGGATAAGTTTCAAATTAATGACGTTAAGCCTGAAGTATAAATCCTGACGGAACTCCCCGCTTTTTACCTTTCCTTCTATATTCTGGGACGCGGCTATGATCCTTATGTCGGTTTTTATGGTCTTATTGCCCCCAACCCTTTCAAATTCCTTTTCCTGAAGGGTCCTTAATATTTTTGCCTGGGTCTTAAGAGGCATCTCCCCTATTTCGTCAAGGAATATGGTTCCCCCGCCCGCTATCTCGAACCTCCCCCTGTAAAGGGAATCCGCTCCCGTGTATGCCCCCTTTTCGTGTCCGAAGAGCTCGCTTTCAAGAAGGGATTCGGACAGGGCGGCGCAATTTACCTTTATAAAGGGCTTATCCTTCCTTTTACTGTTATTTACGATGATATCCGCCAGCAGCTCTTTTCCGGTTCCGGAATCTCCCTCGATAAGAACGGTTGAATTTGTTCCGGCCACGGCTATCGCCTTATTTATGACGTCTATCATCCTTTTTGAAGAAGTTACAAGTTTTCCGAAATTAAACCTCTCGTCGAGCCTGGTCTTCAAGGAGGTAATTTCCTCTATGAGCCTCCTGTTGGAGATTATCCTTTTTATGATAAGACCGAGCTCGTCAAGGTTAACTGGTTTTGTGATATAGTCGAAAGCCCCGAGCTTTATGGCCTCTACCGCGCTTCTGACTGAGCTGAAGCCCGTTTGGATAACGACGTCGGCTTTCCTAAGTGTTCCGTCATTCATACCTTTAAGAAAAAAGGTGCCTGCCCCGTCCGGGAGCTTAAGGTCGGTAACTATGATATCTATATCTGTATCGGGATTGTTAAAAACGGAGAGCGCGTCCTTGATATTCGAAGCCTCGAAGAAATTGTACCCCTCGAGGTCAATAAAATTGACAAGGCCCGAGCGGGTAGCTTCGTCATCTTCGACTATAAGGATATTGACCGATTTTCCCGCGGGGGTTAATGTTTCGGAAATATTATCGTTCATCCGCAAAAATTATAAAACTGGGGCAGGCTCAATTTTCCAGGGTTTTTAGAAGAACGGAAACCCTGGTTCCGCTGCCTTCGGAGGATTTTATTTCAATCTTGAAGCCGTGCGCGCCAAGTATCTTTTTAACAAGAGGAAGGCCTAAGCCCGTTCCGTTATTCCTGGTGGTAAAGAACGGCTCGTATATTTTCTGGAGGGTTTCCCTGCTCATTCCTTTTCCATAATCTTCAATGTTAATTATAACCTTGTCTATGTAAAAAGATGAGTAGACCATGACAACTTTCGCTTTCGAATCCCTTGTTTGCGCCCCCTCATAAGACTCCACGGCGTTTGAGATAAGATTAACGAACACCTGCTCCATGAGGGAGCCTTCCATTCTTATGAAAATTTCACTGTCTACCGGACTAAAGGCTATATTAACACCCTTCTGGGAAGCCCTGGGAATAGATTTTTCGACTGCGGAGCTTATTAAGCCGTTAAGGCTCGTCCTTTCCATGTTAAGGGAATAATCCTTTGAAAATCTTAGGATATTTTCCATGGTTTCCGAAAGCCTTACGGTTTCGGACTCTACTATACCGCTTATTTTCGAGATATCCTGGTTCCTCCTGGCCCTTTCGGCGAGAACCCTGGAGTTTATGGCAAGCGCGTTTATATTGCCTTTGATCTCGTGGATTATAGTGGAAGGGATTTCAAGGATATTTTTTTCCACGTTCTTAAGGGCCGTTTCCGCTCCTTCGGTCTTGAGTATAAGCCTGTAGAAGTAAATAAACATCAAGCCTATTACGGCAAAGGAAACGAAAACAATGACCGGAAAGATATAATAAAACGCTTCGTGGCCCGCCCCGCCCATAAGCCCGGAATTTCCGAGCTGAAGGCCACTGTGGCCGTAAAAAATCATATCCGATCTTAAATAATATGGATAACCCGAAGAGGCCTCGTTAAAAAAAACGTAGGCGCTAAAGGAGAAAAACCCCGTTAAGAGAGTGATGAGAATGGTAAAAAACCCTAAAAGCAGAATCCTGAGCTGCCTGGATTTCTTTGCCGGATATGACATAGCAGCCTCCATTACAGGTTAATTCTAAAAGGTTAATCTAAACCAAAAACATTTTAAAACATTTTATTACATCCCGGAATAAAAATCAATGCCCCATTTTAAGGTCTAATATCTCGGTAGAAAGTTCTATATCTTCCCTTATCTGCTCCTCAAGGGCACCTGAACTTTCAAATTTTATTTCTCCCCTGAGCCTTGCGACGAAAAACACCTCGATTTCCATTCCGTAAATATCTTTGCTGTAGTTCATTATATATGTTTCTATGCGCCTCAGTATCTCGTTAAATGTCGGGTTGGAGCCGACATTTGTGACGGACCTGTAAAAATCCCCTTCGATCTTCGCTACCGTCGCGTAAACCCCGTCCTTTGGAAAAAGTTCTTCTTCCGGTATAATGTTGGCGGTAGGAAACCCAAGCCTTTTCCCCCTGCCGCTCCCTTTTGTAACCCCGCCGTGAACGGAATAGTGCCTGCCGAGAAATTCCTTTACCTTGCAGACATTCCCTGATGTAACAAACTGCCTTATAAGTGTGCTCGAAACTATTTCGCCTTTAATTTTAAACGGCTCCATAACGCTAAGCTCATAATTAAGCTCGCCTGAAAGCCTCCTTAAAAGTTTCGCGTCCCCTGACTTGTTGATTCCGAATCCGAAATCATGGCCGACTATTATCTTTAAGGGTTTAAGCTTTTCGACTATTACGTCTTTTATGAACGCCTCCGGCGCCATATCGGCGAATTCCCTCGTGAAAGTAATATAAACGAGGTAATCTATCCCGATTGAATCTATTATCTCGATCTTTTTCTCGAAAGTGGTAATCAGGGTGACTTTTTTTTCGGGATGCAAAACCTTAAGCGGGTGAGGATGAAACGTCACCACTACGGAAACGGAGTTTAAACTTTTTGCCTCGTCCCTTGCATCCTCCATTAATTTTCTGTGTCCCAGGTGTATCCCGTCAAAACTTCCCATTGTAATAACGGAATTTTCTATAATATTGCCGTTTTTCCCTACTTCATTAATTTCAAGGACTTTCAATTCCGGAATTGCCCCCTTTTACGTTCAAAACCTTTTATCTTGAAACCATCGCAATTATATAAATAAAGCCTATCACCCAGCCGGCGAAGCCCGCCACTTCTATCCAGCCCTTTGAAACTGTGCCCCCTACGAAAACAAGAATGCTCGATGAAATTATTAAAGAAGAGATTAAAAGGCCGGCCCTCAGCCTTTTTCCGGATTTTTCAACTTCTCCTATGAATCCCTCAAGGCCTTTATGGATGAAGTCTATCGCGAAGGTGTCCTCGGCCATTTTTTTAAGTATTTTTTCAAGTTTCCTGGGAAATTCCCCTATGAGAGTTCTGTAATGCTTGAGGTCTCCCAGCAAGACCTCTTTTACGTCCCTCGCCCTTTCTTTTCTATCGATAAGGGCTTCAAAATTAAAAAATTCAAGGCCGGAGCCCGAAAAAGAGAAGTCGGGGTCTAAACCTTTGGCAATAGATTCTATCGCGAGCAGGGCTTTAAAAAGCTGGGTAAGCTCGGAGGGTATAATCATGCCGTGCTTCTGGCCTATCTTCAGAGTATGCATAAGGATTTCCGAACTGTATATCTCCTTGAAGGGCTTGTTGAAAAATGTTTCGACAAATTCAATGTATTCGAACCTGAACGACTGCTCCCCTTTTTCGGAAAGGTCTCCCTTGCATATTTCTATAAACAGCGTGGCGGAGTCCTCCCACCTCGCGTTAAGGAAGTTTATGAAATAATCCATGGCCATTTTTTTTATTTCCTTTGTCAAAATCCCTATGGCGCCGAAGTCTATTATAGCGATTTTATTCTGGTTTATTATGAAAACATTGCCCTGATGGGGGTCGGCGTTGAAATAGCCGAGAATAAATATCTGCTTGAAAAAATGGTTTAGAAATATTTTAAGAAGTATTATGGGGTCATAGCCCCTCTTTTCTATTTCGTCCCTGTCGCTAACCTTGAATCCCTCTATAAAATCCTCGACGATGATGTTATTTGTGGTATAAGCCCAGTGGACACGGGGTATTTCCACGGTGTCCTTGTCGGTACTGGAAACCCTTATTTTTTCCGTGTAACCCGCCTCGTTTAAAAAGTTGAGCTCTGCCATAAGATTTTTACTGAACTCCCGGTAAAGCTCTTCAATGTTTTCTATATACATAAACTCCTTTACCGGCCCTTTAATTATTCCCACCAGGAAGAAAAGGACGTTAAGATCGCTTCTTATAAGTTTCTCGGCGTCGGGCTTTTTTATTTTCACCGCGACCATAGTCCCGTCCTTCAAAAAAGCCCTGTGAACCTGGGCGATAGAGGCGGACGCTATCGGACTTTCCTCGAAACTTTCGAATATTTCTTCTATGTCCTTTCTTAACTCTCTTTTTATAATCTGTTTTATTTCCTCGAATTTTACATAGTTGAGCTGGACGGTGTCCTGCAGTTTTCTTAATTCCGCTACGTATTTGGCGGGAAGAGAGGTAACCTCCTGGGAAAGTATCTGCCCCACTTTGATAAACGTCGGGCCGAGTTCTTCGAGCGCGTATCTCAGCCTTATTTCAGGGGGGATATTCTGGAAATCCTCAACCGGATAGGTGGATTGAAGGTATTTCCTGAATATGAAAAACCTGGAGAGCCCCAGAGTGGTGATAATCTGGTAGAACCCATGCTTGACGAATATGGAGATAATTCTCCTGATTCTCCTTATGGCCCTTAAAAACCTGAAAAAATTAAACACCGTCATAAAATCCTATAAACCTCAAATCTATTTCCCGCTTTAAAAGGTCGATTGAATAGACGCTGACATTAACGCGGTCGCCGATTTTGAATATCTTTTTGGTATGCCTTCCTTTTAGTATTTTTGAATGGTCGTTGTACTCATAATAATCGTCTGCTATCATTGAAACATGAACAAATCCCTGGGTAAAAAAACCCGTTAACCCCACGAAAAAACCGAAGGCGAGAACGCTTGTTATAAAGCCCTGGTAAACCGTCTGGGCGTTTTGCTTCAAAAACTGCATTTTCTTAAACTCTAGGTACTCCCTCTCCGCGTCCGCGGAAAGCTTCTCTCTTCTGGAAACATGATTTGAAAGGGATTTCAAATTCTCCGTTTCAAGCCATGAAGGCGGGCGGCCTTCCCCGTTATAACCGTCGCCGGCATCCGAGTAGATGATCCATTTTAGCGCCCTGTGCACGACAAGATCCGCGTATCTTCTTATTGGGGATGTAAAATGGGTGTACGATTTCAAGGCAAGGCCGAAATGATGTATGTTAAGCGGGGAATAAACGGCTATTTTCATCGACCTTAAAAAAGCCTGTTCAAGAAAGGGGGCCATAGGCGTTCCCTTAAGCCTGTTCAGCATTTTTTGATAATCCTTTGAGCTATTCAAGGAATCAAATGAAACGGACAAGTTAAAATATCTTAGAATCTTTAGAAAATCCCTGACCCTGTCCTCGTCCGGCTTTTCATGAATCCTGTACAGGGACGGCACCTTTTTTTCCTGAATGAATTCGGCCACCGCGCAGTTCGCCGTTATCATGAAATCCTCTATCAGGTTGTGCGCGAAATTCCTGGGCTCGGGAACGACGCCCAGAACCTCTCCGGAATCCCCCAGGATTACTTTCCCGTATAGCGGGTCAAAATCGAGGGCGCCGGCCCTGGTTCTTTTATTCCTCAAAATGTCCGCGAGCCCTTTCATGGCTACGAGCATCCCTTTTATGGAAGAAAGCCTTGAGTCAAGTTCTTCATCTTGTTCGGAAGAAAGGTAACGGTATACTTCGTTATACGTCAGCCTGCCAAAGGTTTTTATCAATGCCTTGTATATTTTTTTTCCTACGACCTTTCCGTGCTTGTCGATATCCATCTCGCAAACCATGACGAAACGGCTTTTCCTGGGAAGGAGGCTGCACAGGTCGTTGGAGAGCTTCTCCGGAAGCATCGGATAAACCTTTTTCGGGAAATATGTCGAGTTCCCCCTCTTATAGGCATCGGAGTCGATGCTGCTGTTTATCCTCACGAAGTGCGATACGTCGGCTATGGCGACAAAGAGTTTATACGGGGCATTTTCGTCTCCGGGCATCTTGAGGCATATCGCGTCGTCGAAATCCTTCGCGTCCTCTCCGTCAATCGTAATAAACGGGAGTCCCGTTAAATCGACCCTGTCCCCTCCGGCACCCCAGCGCTCCGCGACTTCTTCTATGTTCTCTGGTATTTCTTCAAGTTCCTTTAATGTTTCTCCGCTGAAAGAATCATAAAGGTTGAATTTGTTTAAAATAATATCTTCTTCGACGCCCCTGGATTCGATATCGCCAAGAACGCGGTCAATTACGGCAATTCTCGACGACATATCCTGCGTTTCCGGCAAAACGGCGCTGACTATGGTACCGGTTTTCAGCTTATCCTTTTCTTTAAAGCGGTGCAGGTCGGAGAAAAACCTGTCGTCGGATTCAGGGGAGACGGGGGAAAGAATCGCTATGGATTTTTCTATTTTTACGGTAGCCTTAAATCCCTTTAAGTTTCTTTTTATTATTCTTACCACCCTGCCCCGCCTTTCCTTATGGGCCCCCTTCTTCTTTTTATAATACGGCGTGTCGGGAATTATCCTTATAATCACGCTGTCCCCCAGTATCGCGTTTCCCGCATCCTGTCCTTTAACAAAGATATCGGAGCCCCGGGCGGTTTCGTCGCTTACAAAAGCATAACCGTTCTTCTTAAAAACAACATTCCCCTTAATAAGATTTAACTTCTGCGTGTAAGCGTATTTCTCGCCTTTTGTAAGTATAAGCTGGCCGTTTTTCACCATTAAGTCCAGTATATTTTTAACGGACGAGAGGGACTTTCCTGAAGAAATATCGAGTCTGTGTTTTATGTCGGTAATTGAGAGGGGGGCTTCCGTCTCCTTGGTGAAGAGGTATATGATGTCTTCTTTTGTAAACCTTCCCGTGTTGCCTTCTTTCCCGGGTTTTTTACGAAGCCGCATACTTTTTTCTATGATAACGGGATTAACTTATGATAAAATAATCAAATAAAATAAGGCATACTCGTTTAATATTAATATATATCAAACGTTTTTTCAAGCCGGAATGGCGGAACTGGTAGACGCGCACGGTTCAGGGCCGTGTAAGATTTTTCTTGTGGGGGTTCGACTCCCCCTTCCGGCACCAGGACAACAATAAAAAACATGTTCAAAAAGCCCCTTTCCTTTTTTCTCTTATTACCGCTTCTTTTTTCGCTTTTAATTCCATCCGGGGTTAAAAACGCTTCGGCTTCTCTCGGTATCAAAAGCCCGTCAAAAGTGCTTCTCGATTTCACCACCGAAAGGATAACAAAAAATTTCGAGGATATTCTTACTGAACACGAAATTATAAAAATAATTACAAAAAAGGGTATAAAAAAATACTCCACCCTCAATTTTCCCTATTCCAAAAAAAACCAGAAGCTCAAAATATATTACATTAAGATTATAAAGCCGGACGGCAGCATAACCCGCATAAACACCCCGGGCATGAAGACTGTAACGGCCCCGTTTAACCCCGAAGCCCCTATATTTTCCAACCAGCTTTTAAAGACGGTAACTCTTCCGGGACTCTCCAAGGGTTCCATCCTTGATTATAAATACAGGGTCACGACATTAAAACCTTACATGAAAAACAATTTTTTTACCGAGGATTACTTCGGAGGAATGTCTCCCGTGTATAAATCGGTTTATAAGCTCATTATCCCAAACGGGGTTTATTACCGCTACAGGCAATATAAACTCGACATTAAACCCCTAATAGCAGTTGGAGAAAAAAACACTACCATTACCTGGACCGTCTGGCAAAGAGGCAGGCTGACAAAGGAGAGGCTTGGGCCGGGCGAAAGCATAATTGTCCCGCATGTCATGGTTTCATCCGTGAAATCATGGAACGATGTCGCAGCATGGTATCAAAGCCTTACGAAAAACCAGATAAAACCGGGAAAAAACCTCTCGGTATTCATTAAAACCCTAATTAAATCAAAAAAAACCGAGCTGCAAAAAATAAGGGCTATATATAATTTCGTTTCCAAAAAAATAAGATATGTGGGCTATGAGTTTGGAATAGAAGGGTATAAGCCGAGCAATGTTAATACGATATTCAAAAACCGGTTCGGGGACTGCAAGGACCACGCGACCCTTTTTTCGTCTATGCTTGGACAAATCGGCGTTAAGTCCTATCCCGTCTTTATCCCCACGACCGAAATACAGGACATGGACCCCGGCCTTCCTACCCCTTTTACATTTGACCACCAGATTACGGCCATAAGGCTTAAAAACGGCAAATTAACGTTTGCCGACACCACTTCCAATGTTACCTCGTTCGGAGATCTGCCTCCAATGGACCAGGGAAGGAATGTCCTTATAATAATTAACGGCAGGGGTGTAACGGCAAAAACCCCGGTATTTCCGCCTTCAAAAAATTTCGTTTCATATGTCGAACACGCTTCTTTGGACGGGTACGGAAACATATCTTCGTCGTCCGTTGTTTCCTATACCGGCGCGTTCGACATGTATGAAAGATACCTGTATTATTTCACCTCAAAGAGAAAAAAGACATTATCGGTTTTGAAAAAGGTTCATGAAATAACCCCGTACGGAAAATTAAATTCATTTTCCTTTGAAAACGGGGACAGCCTTTCAAAACCTTTTATTTTGAATTATTCTTTCAGCGCGAAAAATTATGCGGGAATGGGCCGAGGCAGGGTTATTATAAGAATTCCCCTGGCGGCGAAAACTGAACTTTCAAAAATCACGGCCCCGGCACAAAGAAAATATTCATTGAGATTCGGGTACAATTTCTCCATGAAAAATACCGTTTATCTTACAATTCCCTCCAATTACGTTGTCGTTTATTCTCCGGGGGATGTCAAAATCCGGAACCGCATGGGCAATTTTAGCTCCTCCGTTACCCTAAAAGGAAACACGATTATTTTTAGATCAAGCTTAAGCGCGAGGGGATATAAAATTTCCCCGGAGGATTACCATAAGGCAAGGAGGCTTTTTAACGCTGCCATAAAATCAATTTCGAATCAGGTAGTTGCCTGCAAAATAAAATAATAATAGAACGAAATGAATCTTTCCAATTATAACAACTGGTTTAAAGGAATTGAACCGGCCGGGCTTAAAGGGCTTGAAAATGGGCTTGTCCAGGTTTACACGGGAAACGGCAAGGGCAAAACCACCGCGGCGATAGGCCAGATGGTAAGGGCTGCCGGTCACGGCCTTAAATCCGTAATAATCCAGTTTCTTAAGGGAGGGACTTATACGGGGGAATTTAAAGCTATAACCGAACAGCTTTCTTTAATAAAGATAGTCCAGACCGGAAGGCCTTTTTTTGTAAACAAGGAAAAAATCCCGCAGAAGGATATAGACCTGAACAGGGAAGGATTCGAGGAAGCCGTTAAAATCGCTACCGGCGAAAGCGACGTAAGCATTCTCGTGCTTGATGAAATCAACGTCGCGATTAACCTCGGGATAATTCCATTAGAGGATGTCTTAAGCCTTATAGGAAAAAAGAGGGGGGATTTAGAACTTATACTTACCGGAAGAAACGCCCCTGAAAAGCTCATTGAGGCCGCCGACCTCGTTACCGAAATGAAAGACGTAAAGCATTATTTTTCAAAGAATGTCCCTTCAAGGACCGGGATAGAAAAATAGCCCTTTTAACCCCCCTCCCGGCGGGAGCCTGAGGCCGGCGCGGCTCACCCCGCCCTTCTGTGCCTGTGTCAGCTAATCCCACGCTTGTCCGTGAGAGCGTTGGCATTTCACTCAAAAATAAATTGATTTTTGGGGGTGTTCCGTGTAATATATTAGCTTCAATTATAATTTACTTAAACAATTTTTCAGGAGGAATCCTTAATGAAAATAAGCATCATAGGCGCCGGAAGGCTGGGGGCCACGCTGGCTTACACCTTAACCCTTAAGGACGTGGTGAGGGAGATAACCCTGATAGACATAAACCAAAAGCTCGCCCGCGGAGAAATGATGGACATTTCCCAGGGAATTTCCCTTACGGGATACACGAGGGTCAAAACCGCCGACTACGACTCCGTAAAAGACGCGGACATAATTGTGATTACGGCGGGCATACCCAGAAAACCCGGCGAATCCAGGCTCGACTTAAATAAAAAAAATGTCACCATACTAAAGGATATCGTCGGAAATATAATCAAATACAACAGGTCCGCCATACTTTTCGTCGTCTCGAATCCCGTCGATATAATGACCTATGTCGCCTACAAGGCTTCGGGCTTTGAACGCAAGAAAGTGTTCGGCATGGGGACGATGCTCGATACGATGAGGCTCCGCTCGGCCATAGGCTCTTATTTTGACTTAAATCCCAAGGATGTTGACATCTTGTTCCTGGGGGAACACGGCGACAGTATGACGCCGGTTTTTTCGCTCGCCTCGATAAATAGCGTCCCTTTAAGCGCCCTGTCCGGTTACAACAGGGAAAAACTTGAAGAAATCGCCGAAAAAGAACGCACGTGCGCGGCCGAGGTAATAAGCCTTAAGGGAGGAACGATATTCGCGCCCGCTGTCGCGATGGCGGAAATAATAGAGTCCATGGTAAAGGACAGGAGGCAGATAATGCCGCTTTCCGTCTATCTTGAAGATTATTACGGAATAGACGGGATTTACACCGGCGTTCCCGCAATTCTTTCAAAAGAAGGGATAGAAAAGGTAGTAAAATTACCCCTCGACGAAAAAGAAATCAAGGGGCTTCAGGCATCCGCGGCAATCATCAAAAGCGCAATCAAGGACCTTAAGGACGGCGGCCACATCGATTAATAGAACCGAAAAACTCGCAATACTTTAATTCATATCCCTGCCCCGTTCTTTCGGGCATTTATCGAAAATGGCAGGATTATCCGCAATTATCTCTTAATTTAAGTAAAGCCGAAGTGGTGGAATTGGTAGACGCACCGGACTCAAAATCCGGCGGGATTAGTCCCATGGGGGTTCGATTCCCCCCTTCGGCACCACTTATTTATAGTTAAATAATTTTGGGCCGGATCGTGCGCCCATTGACTTTATCCTGGACTATCGGCAATTTTAAGCCTTGACATTATATAGACCATACTATATACTGGTCTATATAATTGAATGGATATAAATAACGGTTTATAAGACAGGTCAGTTCACCTGTCAGGGTTACCATGGTAAAAAATAATGGGAGATTATTATAGTGAAAATTAAAATCGGGGCATACGAGGCTAAAACTAAACTTCCTATGATATTGCGCAATGTTAAAGGCGGCCAGTCTTATACTATTACAAATCGCGGAGAAGATGTGGCGGAGCTTATACCCAGCGTGAATATGAACAAAAAAAATAAAGACATGGCTGTCGAAAAAATTAAAGACCTTATGTTAGGCGACCCAATAAAGGGCGTAAACATAAAAGATATGATTTCCGAGGGCAGGGCATGAAATTCGTTCTCGATAATTCCGTAACGATGAGATGGTTTTTTGGAGACGGGAAACCGAAAGACTTAAATTACGCAAAAGACGTTCTTGAGGCTATGAGACGTGCGACGGCTATAGTGCCGGCTATATGGGGACTTGAAGTATCTAACGTCATTACAAAGGCGGAATCCAGAGGCATAGTGACGGAGGCAAGGAGCTCTATATTTCTTGAAATGTTGAGAGAACTTGATATCGAAGCTGACGTTCAGACCCATGCGCGTTCTCTCGACGACATCCTTAATTTAGCAAGGCGCTATGGACTGTCCGCTTATGACGCTTCATATCTGGAATTAGCCATGCGGGAGAACCTTTCTATAGCCACGCTGGATGAAGATTTAATTAAAGCCGCCAAAAAAGCCGGGACCAAAATTTATTACATCTAACCGAAAATACCCCCCTCACCATCGCGTATATAAACCTCCTCCCCACCTTCGGCACCGGATATTTTCTAATATTTTGCCCTGTGGTACTGCGTCGGCCATTCTATTTCGACGCCGAGTTTGTGGGCGGCGTAAAGGGGCCAGTAAGGGTTCCTCAAAAGTTCGCGCCCCATTTCCACCATGTCGGCCATACCGTAACCTATTATGAAATCCGCGAATCCAGGCTCGGTGATTAGTCCTACGCCGGAAACCGGGATTGCGGCTTTTTCTCGTATCTCCTTTGAAAAACCGAGCTGGTAGCCGAAATAAAGCTCTATGTTTACGTTGGGAGAAACGCCGCCGCTTGAACAATCTATAAGCGAAACCCCGTGTTCCTTTAATTTCCTGGCAAGGGAAATAGAAAACTCGAGGTCCACGCCTCCCTTGACCCAGTCGACCACCGAAATCCTCACGAATATCGGCTTGTTAGCGGGCCATACGGCCTTTACCGCCGATATTACCTCGAGAAGGAGCCTCATCCTGTTCTGGGGGCTCCCCCCGTAGTTATCTACCCTTTTATTGGAAATTGGGGATAAAAACTCATTTATAAGATAGCCGTGCGCCGCATGTATTTCTATTAAATCAAAACCTGCCTCATCGGCATTTTTCGCCCCGTTCGCGAAATCCTCCGCGACTTTTGCTATATCGCCTTCATCCATCTCTTTAGGAACAGGATGGGAAGGGTCGAAGGAAAACGGGCTGGGACCGAGAACCTGCCACCCTCCTTCGGAGGGTTTAAGGGGCTTGCTGCCTCGTAAGGGATGGTCAGTAGAGGCCTTTCTCCCGGCATGGGCCAGCTGGATTCCCACGACAGACCCGCATGATTTGCAGAAATCGACGACCGGACTGAATGCTTTCGCCTGTCCTTTATTCCATATCCCGGAGTCGTAAGGGCTTATCCTCCCCTCCGGGCTTACGGCTGTCGCCTCGACCATTATCAACCCGACGCCCCCGAGGGCCCGCGCGCCGAGATGGGCCATGTGAAATGCGCCGACAACCCCGTTGATTGCCGAATACATGCACATGGGCGCCATCATAATTTTGTTTTTAACCCTTACTCCTTTAAACTCTATCGGTTCGAAAAGTTTTACCGGATTCATGAAACAACCCTCCTTTTTTTATTTTAATTTTACCATAAAAAAAGCGACCGGGCCCCCTGCGGTCCGATCGCTCAGTTAAAGGAAGAATTTGAAAAAGCTTTTCAGCTTGTTGGTCTTTATATTTAGAGAGAAAAGCCCATTAGATTAGAACGCCACCCTCACGTGGAAGAAGTACGCGTCGGTATCTCCCATCCATTGTCCGTAATTCAGATAACCGGAAGAACCGGAAGGCAGGTCCCTGTAATTCCTGGCATTCAGGAACTGATAGTTCTGAGCGTCTAGAGCAAGCGTTATATATTTGTTCAGACGGTAACCCACGCCGATGACCGTTCTCTGGAAATCGTAAGGATTCCCTTCCGTGAAACTTGCCTCAAGGGAGTCCGGAATTGAATAATAGAATCTCTGGAGCAGACCGAATACCCCCCATTTGCTGTGAGGGAAATTATAATAGCCCAATAAGTCGTAGCCGTGTTCGGTGTTGTGCTGGACGGCCGCGGATCCCTCATTGAGATTAAAAGGAAGGCCGGCCCCTGCTGAATTGCATGTATATGAGCCGGATATAATTCCGCACCAGCTTCCCGCGTCCTGGCTTATGCCCCCCGAGCCGCTGATAAAGCCCCCGCTGGTCTGGTTTATGCCGTAGTCGAACTGGCCGAGGATTACGGCGTTCGGCATTTTATAAGAGAGTATGACCGAGTTCCTGACGTTGGGATTGTCGTTGGTAATCCCAAGGAATGTGTTTCCCTGAGACCATGAATAGTATTCCGTAATGCCAAGGCCGTTAAGGCCCGAATCCGCCCCCAGGGGATAAAAAGTCAGCCTTGCCTGCGGGGATTTCTGATCGGTATCTTCGTCGTTATGGAATGCCGCGTTGTTAAATATTCCCAACTGGTAATCCAAGTAAACCTTTCCGTTCGCCTTAAACGTTCCGCTCGCCCCCAATCCCGCCTGAGTAGAGGTTACGCCGATAAAGCCCCAGGGGGTCCTTTCGGCCATGTGGTAGCCTAGCATGCCGTCTTCCCACGCGATTATCGGAGTCGTAAACTGTCCTAACTGCACGTTTACGCTGAGTCCGTTGGAGTTATACAGATTGTTGGACTGGAGGTACGCGTATTTCAACCTGTAATATTCGTTGCCGGCCGTGAAACCGGAAGAAGATGAAGAGCCGCCGCTGTTATTCGACCTATTTATGTTCGGCGTAATTCTTAAAAACCAGTTGTCGTCGTGGAAAATGAAATTTAAATATGCCCTGTTTACGTTAAAGGCATTATAGTTATTATTGCCTGCGGCGGGGCGCCATGTCTGGAGCTGGAGAGACGGGGAAAATCCGCTGTTGTTGTAGTATCCGTAACCGGCGTAAACAAGCGCTCCGAGGCTTATGTGGTTTACCCACGACGGAAGGCTTTCATTTTTAACGGTTTTCAGCGAAGCTTCGAGCTTCTTTTCTGTGGCTTTCAAATTTTCAATCTGCTTGCCGGTCTTTTCGGCGTTTGGGTTTAAAAGCTGGTTGATGACTTCCTGCCCAACTTTTACCCTTCCAGGACCGGGCTTCAAGTATACTTCTCCCGTTGCCGGGTTCTCGTAAAGGCTTATAGTTCCGCTTGCCGCAGCTGCAAAGGACTTTGCAGGCACGGTTAACGCGAATACAAAACCGATAATCGCTATTGCCAATGCCAGGCCATACGGCCTTCGCGTCACCGGTCTTTCTTTCCCAAAAATTACTTTCATTAACTCCTCCCCTTTTTTAAATTAAATTGATTTTGATTGATTTATTGATAAAACGGTTAAGCCCTGAGCAGGAAACAGGGATTTATTATAAAAATGTTTTCTCAGGTAAATATAATAGCAAAAGAATGTTACAGATTTATTACAGTTTTGTTAAACTTTTGTTAAGAAAATATTACAAATCTGTAATGTAGAAAAGAATGGAGAAATAAAGGTACCCGATTTATTTTCGACTCACGCGGGATCGGAATAATCTTTCATGTCGATGCCTGAAGCGGAAGGGAAGAAAAAGGTTAAAAGAAGCAATATTGCTATTTCGGCGGCTATGCCGTAAAGGCCTATCCATATAAAGTGATAAGCGGGCTTGAACCCGTTTACGGCTATTATGCCTAAAACGGTCGCGACGCCTCCAAGCGTCGAGACCCCCGCCGGCACCGCGGAAACCCTGTTGGTAAAAAGAGGCAGGAATATCAAAGGGAAAAGTTGTATGATTAGCGTTCCCCCTAGAAGCTGAAGGTATATGATGTATTTCGGGTTTATTTTCAGGGTTAAAAACAGGGCGAGAAGTATTATGAGCGCGACCGATAGCTTACTTACAATTCGCAGTTCCGAATCGCCGGCCCCGGGTTTAAAGAGGTTCTGGTAGATATTTTTGGAAAAAAGGTTTGCCGAGGCTATCGCCATTATGGACGCCGGAACCATGCTCCCCAGTACTATAATCCCGGAAAAAACTGAATACATATAAGGGCCGAACGATTTTTTAAGAAGCATCGGAAGTGCCATGTTAGGGTTTTTAAGCCCCGGGACCACGAAAAGCGCGGCAAAACCGAGAAAAGTTATAAGCAGCAGCATGATGTTGTAAAGCGGAAGGTAAACCGCGTTCTTCCTTATGGCATCCGCGCTCTTAGAAGAAAGGGCCCCGGTAATAGCGTGTGGATAAAGGAAAAGCGCCCCGGCGGAACCGAAGGCCAGGGACGCGAAAACCCACATCTGCGGAACTGAAAGAGTGGATTTCTTGGGATAAGCCGCATTAAACCATTTAAACATGCCGCCTAAGCCGTGGAAATAATGTATGGGTATATACACCACGAGAAAAATTACCATTGCCCAGACAAAAAAATCCTTTATGAAAGCGGTAAGAGCCGGCCCCCTCAGGCCGCTTACCACTGTAAAGCCGAT
Organism: bacterium; assembly: GCA_021806885.1. GTDB lineage: Bacteria > SZUA-79 > SZUA-79 > Acidulodesulfobacterales > Acidulodesulfobacteraceae > JAKAPT01. The sequence goes on from JAKAPT010000007.1 coordinate 23,688, forward strand.
AACCAGGAATACCGATAGGATAATCGCCTCCGAAACCGGTATTCCTGCGAGGGAGAGCATGTATTTCATGCCGAAAATCTGAAGACCGATATAGGGAAGTTCGGCGATTATACCAAGGATCGCGACTATTACGCCAAGGAAACGGCTGTCAAAAACCTTCTCGACGTAATCGCCCGCCGTGATAAAACCATGCCTTCTCGAAACGTTCCATAGCCTTGGAAGGGTCAGGAAAAAAAGTGGATAAGCCATTATGGCGTAGGACGTCGCGAAAAAGGCGACGACCCCCTGTCCATAAGCAAGACCCGGCACGGCAATGAGGGTATATGCCGTGTAGACGTCTCCCCCGAGAAGAAACCATATAATGACGGGTCCGAAGCGGTTTCCCCCGAGCGCCCATTCTATGATATTGTGCTCTTTAGACCTCTCGAACCGAACGGCAAAAAAACCTATGGCCGAAATACCCAGGATAAAGGCAAGGATTATTATCAATTCCATGGTTGTCTTAGTTTATATTGTGTTACAACAGGGAGGCTTTTGTGGTTTATCGCTTACCCTTGTTTATTATTTTATAGGCCGCGTAAGTCAACAACACGGTAAAAACGGTCATTATTATCAAAAACCACGCGAAAACGCTCATACCCGATACGACGGTGTTTTTATCGTAATATCCAATGCCAAAGGTGAGAACGATATAGGGTATCAGCAAGATTACGGCAACAATAATTTTCATATTTTTTGAATTTAATAAAATTTTACTAAAGTTTCATATAAAAATAAAATTTTGTCAAATAAAAAACCGGAAACTTAAAAAAATAAGGTCTTTTTTATCTTTCTTTTATTTTTTAATTTTTCCATATATAATTTTATATTATGAAACGTACGTTTCCTGGAAAATACTCAAGGGCGACTTATTTCGCCTTAATGCTTGCTATTTTAGTTTATCTTGTCGGCATACCGGACCTGAGCATTATTTTCAACGTTCCATTGAAAACGAACCCGCTCGCTTTTAAGCCCTCAAGCTACACGGCAGGAACCGCTTTCTCGTTTTATCCCCCCGTTTCCGTCAGCAGGATACGCTCATCCGCCCGGACAAGCCAGAATGTACCCGGAGGCAAGATAGTCTGCCTGGAATGCCAGAACATACCCGTTATGCATAAAGACGAGGATTGTATTTCATGAAAAACAAAGGTCGGTTTATCAAAACAAAACTTTTTAAAATTAGGGCCTATGCCATTGCTGTTTTTTTATTCTTTGGAATAACGCTTTTTCCGGCTGTTTCTTTTTCCGGGGACCTTCCATCAGGCGGGCATGGAAAAATCATGCGTCTTAGCCTTCTCATAAAAAAAGCCCTGAAAAATCCCGGAATTTCTTCCTCCGCCCTCAAGGCGGAAGCCCTGAGCAAAGAAATAACAATAGCAAAAGCTCTTCCCGAGCCCGTGGCCGACGTAGGCTTTACGGACGCAAACGGCTTCAATAATCCGGAGATAGGGGCCAACGCCATGAGCAACATCGGCTTCAGCCTTTCCCAGAAGATTCCCTTTCCTTCAAAGCTCGGAACGAAAAGCATGATAAATAAATATTCTTATCTCTCGCTTGCCGAAAGGACCGAAGATATTAAAACGGTTACGACCTACATGGTAAAAAAGGCCTATTATGAACTCGCGCTTATCGAAGAGCAAATAAAGATAATTAAATACAACCGACTTCTTATAAAATTAATAATTAAAGACGCGAAGAGCAGGTATGAGGTGGGGACCGCGCCGGCTCCGGCGTATATAAGGGCGATGCTCGAGGATGCCTCTTTAGTATCCGAACTGATAACGCTCCAGGGCGAAAAATCGGACCTCGCGCACCTATTATCGGAACTTACCGGGATTAAAAGGGATATCTTAGAAAAGGAAAAGGCGGTTATGCCCCAGGTTGAGGCAACATACAAACCTGCTGCCGCCGCTTCTGCCCCGTCCTTTGAAATAGAAAAAGCCTATAAATACAATCCCGGGTTAAAATCCCTTGAATTTGCTTCTAAAAAATCCAGCTACGATGTTGAATACGCTAAAGAACAGTATCTTCCCGACATTTACTTAAAGCTCGGCTACGGCGACAGGTATTCGATGGAGCCGGTTTTATCAGTGTCCGTAGGCATTTCCCTGCCCATATATTTCAACAACTACCAGGAGCCCCTGATAGAAAAGGCAAGGAAAGAACGCCTCGCTTCCCTCTACGATATAAGCTGGAAAAAATTACAGATAAGAAAGGAAGCGATGGACGCGTCGAGAAATATCAAAACCGACAGGGACAATTACAGGCTGTATAAAAACCTATACATTCCCGAGGCAAGGCTTTTGTTTAAATCGGAAATGGCATCGTTCGGAACCGGCAGGACGTCAGCTTTCTCCCTGCTGGATAGTTTCAGGAAACTTATAAACTCGGAATTTAAGATGGACGGGTACCAGGCTAAATATTTCATCGATAAATCCCGCCTTGGCCTGATTGCGGGCTCCTTGTAACCCTGAAAAAAGGAAAAACATTTAAAGGAAGGAGGATAAGACATAAAAATATGAAAGAAAAAACAACGGGATTTAAAAATATAATTATATTCCTTGCCGCCTTTATTCTTGGAGGCCTTGCAGTATTCGGGGTATTCGGGCACAAAACGGCCCAGGTTAAAAAGCCTGGCGGGCTAAAACCCGCTCCTGCAAAAATGAAAATGGCAAAGGGCGGGATAATGGTAAGCACGAGACAGAGGCAGCTTTACGGAATAAGGGTCGGAACCGTAAAGATGAGGGAATTGAGCGCTAGCCTTAAGGCCGTTGGAGAAGTCGCTTTCAGCGTTCCCCTCGAAAAAACCGTAACTCTGAAATACAGCGGCTACGTCAGGCGGCTTTTCGCGGACAAGCCCGGAATGAAACTTTATGAAGGGGAGCCCCTTTTTACCGTTTACAGCCCGGAGCTCGTGAGCAGCGAAAACGACTATATCCTCGCGTACGGGAATTATGAAAAACTAAAAAATTCCGGATTTTCCTTCGGGACAAGAGAGGCACGGGAATTTCTTGCCTCTTCGGAATTCAGGCTCAAACAGTTTGATTTTACCGAAGTCCAAATAAATGCCCTCAGAGCGGGAGGGCCGGTTCTTGTCAATGCTATCGTTTATTCGCCCATAACCGGAGTCCTTGTCGAAAAAAACGTATTTTCCGGCAGCTACTTTAAGGCGGGAAGCCCCCTTTTCAAAATAGCGGGATTAAGCCGGGTATGGATGAATGTCTGGATTTATGAAAAAGATATCGCCTCCGTGAAAAAAGGGGAAGGCGTTAAAGTTGAATTCGACGCCTACCCCGGAACCGTTTTTGCCGGCAGGGTTTCATTCATATATCCATACCTTGCCGGAGAAAAAAGAGTCGAAGAAGTAAGGCTTGTATTAAGTAACCCGGTCGGCGAAATAAAGCCGGGCATGTTTGGAAACGCAGAAATAACAACTAAGGCAAGAAAAGCCATTGCGGTTCCTTCCTCCGCTGTCCTTATAACGGGCGGCAAACCTATCGTATTCTTATATGAAGGTAAAGGATATTTTATTCCAAGGCAAGTAACCTTAGGCGCCAGATACGGGGATTATTATGCGGTTGCGGCAGGCTTGAAAGCCGGAGAAAGGATTGTCGTGTCCGGAACGTTCCTTATGTCCAGCGACTCCAACCTCTCCCAGGCAACCGGTTCCATGGCGGGAATGCCGGGGATGTAAAAATGCAGAAAATAAAAGCAGGAAAAGAACATTATGATAAATAAAATAATAGATTACTGCGTAAAGAATCCGTTTCTCGTTTTTATTTTTATGCTGTTTCTCGGGCTGGGCGGGGTTTACGCAATGTATAACATAAGGCTTAACGCCCTTCCGGATATCGCTCCTTCCGAGATTATAATCAAAACCTCGTGGCCCGGACAACCGCCCAACGTGGTCCAGCTCCAGGTAACTTACCCGATAGAGTCTTCCCTTATCTCGGCCCCACGGGTTAAACAGGTCAGGGGAAACTCCATGTACGGAACGTCTTTCGTAACCGTGGTGTTCAAAAGGGGAACGCCGTTGGGATGGGCCAGGGCGCAGATACTTACCTATCTATCCCAGGCAAAAAAACTGCTTCCCTCCGGCGTTTCCCCGGAGTTAAGCCCTTACGCCAACGGCGTGGACTGGGTTTACCAGTACGCGTTGATAGACAAAGGGCATACCCAGAGCCTTGCGGATTTGTATTCTTACCAGGAGTATTTTTTGCGATATTCTCTGGAAGCAGTGCCGGGCGTGGCGCAAGTCGCGTCATACGGGGGCTGGAACAAGGAATACCAGATTACAGTCAACCCCATGGCCCTTCAATATTATAATTTATCCCTGTCCCGGGTCATAAATGCCGTAAAAACTTCGAATAGCGATTTGGGGGCAAGGGTTATAAACTCTTCTTCCGGGGTGAGCCATTTAATCTACGTTGAGGGCTATATTCATAATTTAAGGCAGATAAGAAACTTAGTCGTCGGACAAACATCGAACCATACGGCGATACTTGTGAAGAACATAGGGGCGGTCCAGTTAGTCCCTGCCCCCGGCCGGTCTATCTCCGATTTAAACGGTAACGGCCAGATGATAGGGGGCGTCGTTATAAAAAACCAGGGAGCAGATACGCTTAAAGTAATATCGGCCGTGAAGGCTAAAATCAGGGAGCTTAAAAATTCCCTGCCTAAAGGAGCGGAAATTATTACGACATACGACCAGAGCACCCTCATACACCGTTCCGTCTCGACGCTCAGGACGACCCTCGTCATGATAGTACTCATAGTGATATTCGTAATAATGCTTTTCCTGTTTCATTTGAGGTCCTCCCTGGTTATAGTCATAATGATTCCCTTTGCCATTCTCGGTTCGTTTTTGCTTATGCAAATGCTTCATATTAGCGCGAATATAATGTCGCTATCGGGCATAGCCCTTGCGATAGGCGCCATGACCGATTCCGCTATAGTCATGATAGAAAACTCCCATTCCCATCTGGAGATACTGGATTGCGAGCCGGAAAAATGCCCTTACGGAAATATGGAAAATAAAGACGAAGCGAGAAGGCTGGTCATAATAGATTCCGCCAAAGAGATGGGGCGCCCTTTGTTCTACTCGCTCATCGTCATAGCCGTGGGTTTCCTTCCGATTTTCTTCCTTAACGGTGAAGTAGGCGCCCTGTTCAGGCCGCTGGCATACACTAAAACATTTGCAATGGTCTTCGCCGCTGTCATATCCGTTATTTTCGTGCCGGTCCTTATGATTTATTTAATCAAGGGAAGGATAATCCCCTCGAATAAAAATCCCGTTAACAGGTTTTTGGAGTTTTTATACTCTCCCGTTTTAAGGTTCGTCATGAGATACAAATATATTTTTCTGGCGGCAATGCTCGCCGTTCTTGCAAGCGGCTATTTCGCTTACGGCCGCCTTGGCTCCCAGTTTATGCCGCCCTTAAACGAGGGAACGCTTTTATACATGCCTTCTTCCACGCCCGGCTTTTCATATACGGATGCCGCCCAGCTTTTACAGATAGAAGACAGGATAATCAAAAAATTTCCTGAAGTAAAGATAGTAAGCGGGAAATCCGGCAGGGCCGATACCGCCTTCGACCCGGCCCCGCTAAGCATGACCGAAACCACGATAGCGCTCAAAAGGAGAAAATACTGGCCCGCTGGAATGACCGTCCGCAAGCTTATAGGCGAAATGAATAAAGCCTTAAATATACCGGGACTGGAAAACGTCTGGACGATGCCCATTAAAAACAGGATTGAAATGACCTCGGCGGGCTTGAGGACGCCGGTAGGAATAAAAATTTTCGGCCCCGACGTTATGACCCTGCAAGAACTGGCCGTAAAAGCTGCGGCCGCCGTTTCCATGACAAAGGGAACGCTCAGCGCATACGCGGAAAGGGTTTACAACAGGCCTTACATAGTAATCAATCCGGACGCCCTGGCAATGAGTTATTACGGGATATCCCTTAAAAGCATAAACGAAGCCGTTGATTCCTCTATAGGCGGCGGAACGGTAACCACCATTTATAACGGCTTAGCCCGTTATCCTCTTTCTGTCAGATACCCTTATGCCTATAGAAATAATTTAGAGGCTATTGGGAATACTATGGTAAAAACAGGAAGCGGATTCGTTCCTTTAAAAGAACTTGCCTCAATTAAATACGAACTCGGCCCGTCTTTCATATCCTCGCAGGGAGGAACGCCTGATGACACCATAGACGTAACCCTTAATACCTCCGATATGGGGTCATGGGCAAAAAACGCAAGGAAAGCGATAGACAAATACGTTAAGTTCCCAAAGGGTTATACTTATACCATAAGCGGGGAATATAAATCGCTAAAGAGGGCAAATGACAGGCTCATGATTATTGTTCCAATAACCATATTTATTATATTCCTTTTGATATATTTCAATTTCAAATCGATACCGCTTTCCCTTTTGGCCCTTTTTTCAATACCGTTCGCGCTCACCGGCGCATTCTGGTATCTTTACCTTATGCGTATCACGATGTCCGTGGCCGTATGGGTCGGGGTAATCGCGGCAATGGGGGTGTCCACGGAAATAGGGGTCGTCATGATTTCAATACTGGAGCTCACTTTCCGCAATTATTACACCGAAGGGGCGGATTTCGAAGAACTTGTCGTAAAGGGAGCGGTAATAAGGCTGCGTCCGGTTGCAATGACCGCCATGTCAGTTATCGTCGGGCTGCTGCCGGCAATGTTCGCCTACGGCACGGGGGCCAGGATGACGAAGTTTATCGCTTCTCCAATGGTGGGAGGAATGATATCGAGCGCAATTTTAAATCTTCTGCTGCTTCCGGTTTTATATTTGCTGTGGAAAAAATATGAATTAAGGGGTAAGTAAGGAAGATTTGGCTATGAAAATTTCAGGGCCTCAAGAGTGCGAAGGATGTGAAGTTGGCGGGACTACTTCCGGCAAACATGGGAAATCCGTTGAAAACAAAATTATATATACCTGCCCCATGCATCCAGAAATCAGGGAAACGTTTCCGGGAAACTGCCCGATATGCGGAATGGTCTTAGAACCGCTAACCCCGTCGGTTCCTGCTGAAAAAACGCAGTGGACCTGCCCGATGCACCCCCAGATAGTTCAGGATAACCCTGGAAACTGTCCCATATGCGGAATGGCCTTAGAGCCCCGCACCGCGACCGCGGCCCCGGGAAAAAATCCGGAACTTATAAATATGACCATGCGGTTTTGGGTAAGCGTCGTTCTTACGATTCCAGTTTTATATATCGCTATGAGCGTGTATTTTCCGCCTGTGTCGGCTGAGAAATTTCTTTCCCTTAAAATAATTGGGTGGCTCGAGCTTATTCTTGCCACGCCCATTGTCGCCTGGGGAGCCTTTCCATTTTTTAAAAGGGGGATAAAATCCATAATAAATTACAGCCCTAACATGTGGACTTTAATAAGCCTGGGCGTCGGCGTGGCATATTTGTACAGCCTTGCCGCGGTCCTTGTACCCTGGATATTTCCGGCCGCGTTCCGCGGCGAAGGCGGGGAAGTGGCCACGTATTTCGAGGCATCGGTTTTTATCGTTACCCTCGTTCTTTTAGGACAGGTGCTGGAACTTAAGGCGCGTGGAAAGACGGGTGCGGCTATCAAGGCCCTCCTCGGCCTTGCTCCTAAAACGGCGAGGATTATCAGGGGAGAAACGGAAGAAGATATTCCGCTGGACGAGGTTAAGGCAGGAGACCTGCTCAGGGTCCGTCCCGGAGAAAAAGTTCCCGTCGACGGTACCGTGGTTGATGGGACAAGCTCCATAAATGAGTCTATGGTTACGGGAGAACCTGTGCCCGTGGAAAAACATAAAGGCGACAAAATAATAGGGGCCACTATTAACGGTACCGGCTCTTTAATTATGAAAGCGGAAAAAGTAGGAACAGATACCCTGCTGTCCCGAATAGTAAAAATGGTAGGGGAGGCGCAGAGGAGCAGGGCGCCGATTCAGGGCCTTGCCGATGCGGTAGCCAAGTATTTCGTCCAGGTAGTAGTCGCGATCGCAGCATTAACCTTTATAATCTGGGCGCTTGCAGGTCCCGAGCCAAGGATGGCGCTTGCTATCGTAAACGCGGTAGCAGTGCTGATAATAGCGTGCCCGTGCGCCCTGGGACTTGCAACGCCGATGTCCATAATGGTCGCTGCCGGCAAGGGAGCGACTGGAGGCGTTCTTTTTAAGAACGCGGAAGCTATAGAGGTTATGAGAAAGGTAGATACGCTCGTTGTGGATAAGACAGGAACCCTGACGGAGGGAAAGCCAAAACTCGCCGAAGTATTTGCTGCTGAGGAGTTTAATGAAAATAAAATATTGTATTTTGCTTCCTCATTGGAAAAAGGGAGCGAACACCCGCTTGCCGCCGCAATAGTATCAGGCGCTCTGGAAAGGGGGGTGAAAACCGGCGGGGTCGAATCATTCCAATCCTTAACCGGAAAAGGCGTTACCGGAACTGTTGACGGCTACGGGGTTTCTCTAGGCAATGCCACTTTGATGGAGGACTTAAAAATCGTCTATAAAGATTTAGATTTAAAGGCGCGGGAAATGAGAAAAGACGGGAAAACCGCGATGTTTGTGGGAGTGGATGGAAAAGCGGCGGGGCTTATAGCGGTAGCGGACCCTATAAAAGGAACGACTTTCGAGGCGGTCAAGGCGCTCCATGACGACGGTTTGCGGATAGTCATGCTCACGGGCGACAATAAAATTACCGCTGAAGCGGTGTCCCGCAAACTCGGCCTTGATGAAACCGTAAGCGAAATATTGCCCGACCAGAAAGCGGGAATCGTAAAGAGGCTGCAGGGCGAGGGAAGAATCGTCGCCATGGCCGGGGACGGGGTAAACGACGCCCCCGCCCTTGCCCTGGCCCACGTAGGAATAGCCATGGGAACGGGAACGGACGTGGCCATAGAAAGCGCGGGGGTAACGCTTGTCAAAGGGGACTTAAGGGGCATCGTAAGGGCAAGACGACTTTCCAGGGCGACCATGGGAAATATAAAGCAAAACCTTTTCTTCGCTTTTATTTACAACACCGTCGGCATCCCGGTCGCGGCGGGCATACTTTATCCGTTCTTCGGGATTCTGCTCAGTCCCGCCATAGCGGCCGCAGCCATGAGTTTCAGCTCGGTTTCAGTGGTAAGCAACGCCTTGAGGCTTCGGAGAGTCAAATTGTAAAAAATCGACTCATTTCGCAAGGATTATTTTCTTGCGGGATTTTAAGCCGGATTTTATGCTGATCGCGCTCTTAGGTTTTTTAAGTATTTCCGCCATCTTTTCTATGACCGCTTCGTTTGCCGCGTTATCAACGGGCTTCTGCCTTATCTTAAGGACAATGCTGCCGTCTTCTTGCACCTCGAAGCCCTCTTTTGAAGAACCCGGTTTCACGATTACGGAAAACACCCCTGAATCTTGAAGAAGCGGTTTATTCGCCATAGTCCTTGTCCTTCCCCCATAGGGATTTAAGCCTTTCTTTTATCTCTTTTTCCTTTCCCATAGAGGCCGGGCGGTAATAAACCTTCTTTTTAAGCTCGTCCGGCAGAAACGATTGTTTCGCGAAATGCTCCTCGTATCCATGGTCATACCTGTAACCCTTATGATAGCCTAAATTCTTCATCAGCTTTGTCGGCGCGTTTCTTAAGTGAAGGGGAACCTGGGCGCCCGGATGGTTCTGCGCGTCGCTCATAGCCTCTTCTATCCCCATATAGCTCGCATTGGATTTGGGACAGGAGGCAAGGTAGGTTGCCGCCTGGGCGAGTATGATGCGGGCCTCCGGCATACCAACGACGTTTACGGCGTTAAAACAGCTTACGGCCGTTACCAGCGCCTGTGGATCCGCGTTTCCGATGTCCTCGGAGGCAAGGATTATCATCCTTCTCGCGATAAATTTAATATCCTCGCCGGATTCGAGCATCCTGGCGAGCCAGAAGAGCGCCCCGTCGGGGTCGCTTCCCCTCATGCTCTTAATAAACGCGGAAATAGTGTTATAATGCTCCTCGCCCGTCTTGTCGTACCTGGGTTTTCTGAGGTATGCCTCTTTTATCGTTTCAGATTTGAGCAGAGTCTCGTTTTTCGCTTCGCCAAGATTTACGGCGATCTCAAGGGCGTTCAGGAGAATCCTCGCGTCCCTGCCGGAATACTTGATGAGCGCCTCTCTTCCGCCGTCATCTATTTTAATGTTTTTATTTTTTAAAACCTCGTCGGTTTTAAGCGCCCTGTCTATAACCCTTGAAAGGTCCTCGTCCGAAAGGGGCTCCAGCGTGAAAACCGACGCCCTCGACAGTATGGGTGAATTTATCTCGAATGAGGGATTTTCGGTCGTGGCTCCTATCAATATGAGGCTCCCGTTTTCTATGGAATGAAGAAGGAGGTCCTGCTGGGACTTGTTGAACCTGTGGATTTCGTCTATGAAAAGCATTACGGGCTTCTGATAAAGCCTTATGCTCTCATCAGCTTTGGCTATAAATTCCCTGAGTTCCTTGACCCCGGCAAGGACGGCCGAAATCGAATAGAAATCGTAATGGAGCGCCCCGGCTATAATGCCCGCGAGGGTGGTCTTTCCGCTTCCCGGAGGGCCCCATAAAATCATCGAGCGGATGAATTTAGAATCAATCATTTGCCGGAGGGGCTTGCCCTCTCCTATAAGGTGCTTCTGCCCTATAAAACCGGAAATGTCCTTCGGCCTCAGCCTGTCCGCGAGCGGCGGCAAAAAGCCTTCGTCATTATTGAAAAGGTCCATATAACAGATATTATATCATAGTGGAGACTACTTCAGCCAAAGCAGCAGGTGAGGAAGAGTTACAAACATCATACCGGACGGAAGAACGAAACACCTTTTAGGAAGATATATAAATAAATTAAATTTTAGCCCCGAATATGATATAATACCTGGAAATTTACACTCGGGGGTCAAATGACGAACATAGGTGTCCAAAGCAGTTTTTTTGTTCCGGCTGTTCCGGCGATGGTTGCCTTCCTTGCCGGATTTTTCTCTTTCCTGAGCCCATGCGTTTTTCCCCTTATCCCCTCTTATTTGTCTTACATATCGGGGTTTTCCGTCGCGGACATATCAGGGGCGGGCGAAGGTATTCCTGCGGGAGAACCGGGGGCTAAGGCCGGGGCAAGAATTTCTGTCATTATAAATTCGCTTTTTTTCATACTGGGTTTTACGATAGTTTTCGTTCTCCTGGGTCTATTCAGCACCACGGTGGCAGGTTTCATAAAATCTACTGTCGTAATGAGGATTAGCGGGGTAATAATTGTTATTATGGGTTTTTATATTACAGGGGCGTTTAACAACATAAAGGTCCTTTCTTTCCTGAACCGCGAGGCCCAGTTCAACCTGAAAAACAAACCCGCGGGCTTTCTTGGCAGCGCGGTAATAGGGGCGATATTCGCTGGGGCGTGGACCCCCTGCGTAGGCCCGATTTTAGCCTCCATACTTTTCATAAGCGCTACCCTTCACAACACGACCGAGGGGGGATTTCTTCTTTTTATTTACTCCATGGGGCTTGCCATACCGTTTCTTATAAGCGGAATTTCCCTGAACCTTTTTTTAACGGCCTTCAAGAGATTCAAAAAATATGTGCGGATAATTCAGATAATAAGCGGTGTAATACTTATCGCGGCGGGCATACTTATATTTTTCAACTACCTTACGTTAATATCCTCATATTTCGGAAATATCCTCCACTACAAGATACCCTATGAAGGCTAATCGCCGGGCACAGCACGCAACCTGCTATGCGAGTTGTGCCGGAACACGCGAAGCCCGGCGTTATTGGAAACGGTGGCTTTGGAGTATTTTCCTATTTTTGATTTGGGCTAAGCCTTTGTGGTTTTATACCTGTAATGGCGGTATATCAGGATTATAACGGAACCTATGACTGCAAGCATGCTAAGGACCTGGGATACCCTTATATTGTTTCCAAGCCAAAGGCTGTCCATCCTTGTTCCCTCTGTAAGAAACCTCGTTACGCCGTACCATATAAGATAGCCTAAAAGTATCTTCCCCGCAACCCTCGGCTTTTTGCGAGAAAGCCACATCAGGAATATAAAACCAAGAAAATCGGGCGCGGATTCCAGGAAAAAGGAAGGAACGAAATGGGAATACATGGTCAGGTCTTCGGGCCTCGCGTACTGGAAGGGATATCCCCAGATTCCGAATAAAAGATGTTTGGGCGTATACGCGTTTACGGGGCGAAGCCCTTCCGCTATCGGAATCCCCCATTTCGCGGGATAGCCGAACGCCTGTTGGTCGATAAAGTTTCCCCACCTGCCTATCGCCTGTCCTAAGAGAAGGCTGGGGGCAAGCATGTCTATATAGAGCCAGAAGTTAAGCTTCTTTACGCGGGTGTATATAAAAAGCGTCAGAAGCCCGCCTATTTCTCCTCCGTATATCGCAAGACCCCCCTGCCAGATGTAAAAAACCCCAATAAGGTTATGAGCGTAATATCCCCAGGCAAAAACGATGTAATACAGGCGGGCAAAAATAATGGAGACCGGGATGGCGAAAACCATTATGTTTATAATGTTTTCGGGGTTCTCTCCCCAGGAGCCGGCCCTGTAATACGCAATGGCGATTCCTATGACGAATCCTACGCCTATGAGGATTCCGTACCAGTGGACGGGAAAGGGACCGATAAAAAAAATCGGGTTTGGGGCATACCAGGAGTTGAAATTGAACATTTCTATCTTATATCCTTCGCGAAGGCGTAAGTCTTTTCAAAGTAGGAACTGTAAAGATTGCTTACGGTTACTTCTCCCTCACCGGAATTAGCATTAATAAATTTTCCATGGCCTATGTAAATCCCCACATGGGAAATATACCTCGCGTATGTCCTAAAAAACACAAGGTCGCCCGGCTCGAGCCTGTTTTTAGGGACAAAGATGCCGAGCCTTGCCTGTTCCGCCGCGGTCCTTGGCAACTGGATATGTTCCTTAGCAAAAACCTTTTGGACAAAACCAGAGCAGTCCATGCCGTTTCTAGAGGTTCCGCCCCAGATATACGGAATACCCCTGTACCTAAATGCAACGCGTACAATTTTTTTGCCCTCGGCGTCGTTCGCGTGAACATTGCACGTAAACCTGCTGTATTCGTATATTTTGAGCCTTTCGCCGGGAAATATCATCGTGCCGCGCAGGCGGTTCATGGACATTATCGAAGCCACGGTAGTACCGTGGCTTTGGGCTATACTGCTCAATGACTGGCCGGGCCTTACGGTTATAAAAGAAATAAAGGAATAAGGACGCGCGGGGGTAACCCCTCCCGGAACCTCAAGAACGGAACCTCGTCTTATCATGCTTGTGCGCAGGCTATTAATACGCATTAACTCGGAGACCGACGTACCATATCTCAGGGCTATAAGTGAAAGAGTATCGCCTGAGCGAACCACGTAACGGGCGTACCGGAGGCTTTTCGCTGCCCGGGCGCGCGGGATTGCGCTCCCTTTTATTCTGAGCCTCTCGCCGGGGTATATCATAGTGCCCTTAAGGCCGTTCAACGCGACTATATTTGAAACGGTCGTGCCGTGGTCCTGGGCGATAGAACCAAGCGTCTGACCCGGCCTTACGGATACGAAAGAAGACGAATGGACGGCATGGATTGCGCTCCCTTTTATTCTGAGCCTCTCGCCGGGGTATATCATAGTGCCCTTAAGGCCGTTCAACGCGACTATATTTGAAACGGTCGTGCCGTGGTCCTGGGCGATAGAACCAAGCGTCTGACC
>JAKAPT010000008.1 GCA_021806885.1 bacterium
CACACGGCGTTGCTGCGTCAGGGTTTCCCCCATTGCGCAATATTCCCCACTGCTGCCTCCCGTAGGAGTCTGGACCGTGTTTCAGTTCCAGTGTGGCTGATCATCCTCTCAGACCAGCTAACCATCATTGTCTTGGTAGGCCATTACCCTGCCAACTAACTAATGGTGCATAGGCTCATTTATAAGTGGTAGCATTGTGAAGAGGCCACCTTTGGTACTTTACCTTATGATAAAGAACATTATCCGGTATTAGCAATCCTTTCGGACTGTTATTCCGAGCTTATAAGTAGATTACCTATGTATTACTCACCCGTTCGCCACTTTACTTGTCCCTTGCGAGACTTTCACGTTCGACTTGCATGTGTTAGGCACGCCGCCAGCGTTTGTTCTGAGCCAGAATCAAACTCTCTATAACAATAAATTGTATTGAAATTAACTTGGTTTTTTGTTTTTAATGCGTGCTGTTTAGTTCTCAAAGACCGATCTTCAATGCAGGTTTTTTTAGTACCAAATTTTGAAGTGTTTAGACAGTATATACAATTAAAAAATCCATGTCAATCGTTTTTTATAATTTTTTTAAAATATTTTTAATGTTCGTAAACTAACATAATAACACGCCTGTTAATGACTACGCGGCTATGTTATTAATATATTGTTAGGGCAGTGTCATTTGCATACGTTGCCTATCCTGTAACCGGTTATGGTAAAATTTGAAATGCTGGAATTTCCGGCCGGGCCAGTATAAACTGTCTTAATTTTGCTTATAAACCTTACGGGTGAAAATATTCTGGTCATACCCTTCGACTTCGTAACTCCTTTCGGGTTCCTGCATATCATAGAGTAAATGACGGTATTGCTCCCGGCATGATGTTCGCTGAATTTGCAATCTTGTTTGACGGGCGGAACGTAAGGACGGACGTTTTTATTGTTCTGGCAAACAAAAAAGGTTTTATTGAATGGAATGGTGAATTTTCCGCTCATAACGGAAACGGAACCCTTTTCCGTATCCCTCCAGTACCCTCCCTTTTTTAACTTGTAAGCATGGACTCGGCCAGCGGAGTGGATTAAAATGGCAAAACAGACGGCAAACAAAGAAAGCAGGTAAAGCGGCATAAGTAATTTTTTCATAATTATCCCCTCGATATATTTTATTTTTGCTGCCCGCGCAAATTATAAAGTATAAAGAAAATTGTTTATTGCTATTAAAACAAATTTTTAAAAAGGTTAACAACGGGCTTTGTTCCGTTTTTTATCTTTTCCACCCCGTTGTTAACTCCGTTAGATTGTGGCGCCGGATTAACCGTCCACCCGGGATATTGAAATACTGACGGCGTAATCGCTATGGACGAGTAATCTCCGGATAACGTCGCATTAGCGTTTCCTATCTCGCTTACCGGATCGGCCGATAGCATTCCGTCTTTAATAGAATAAGCCGCTAAGTTGCCCGTGCTGTAATAAGTTACGTAGAGGTATTTGCCCGACGGATCTACTATAATATAATTAGGGTTGGCCAACCGTCCGTATCCTATGGCGGTTTCGCTTAATTTAGTTAACGTTCCGTTGTCGCCTATGCTGTAAGATATAATATTGCCGGGAATGTTTTCTGCTGCGAAAAGGTATCTTCCCGAAGGGTCCACTGCAAGGAAAACTATCCCGGTTGATGACGACTCGTATGGAGTAGAATTTCCGGTATATTCAAGCATTCCGCCTCTAATGCCGTATGAAGATATGTAACCGTAACCGTCCTCGGCGACAAAAAGCAAATTGCCGGACTGAACCATGGACTCGGCGCTTTCGTTCGAGCTATTAGAATAATTAGAGGCCCCGCCTAACGGGGAAAGCATTCCGCCGCTAATTGAATATGAGGAAACGCTTTGAAATCCTTTAGTGGCATCTCCCGTTCCGCCGTCTACGTAAAGATATCTGCCGGAGGGATCAACGATAACGTCAATCGCGCCCTTAAAACTGGAAGACGTCGGGGGGGTAACGCCGACGGGGTTAGGCGAAAGCACCCCTTTATCAACGGAAAAGGATGATACGGTTCCATTATTCCAGTCGGTAACGTAAATGAATTTTCCCGAAGGATCAACGGCTAAATGATAAGGGGTGAAGCCTGAATTTCGTTCAGTCACGCTTATCGGCCTGCGCGAAAGTATGCCGTTATGGATAGAATATGACGAGACCGTTCCCATATTAGAATTAGCTGTATAAAGATATTTATCGGAAGGGTCTATGGCGACTGAATCAGCCCCTTCTCCCGACCCGGTGCTTGCCGGCGAAGACGAAAGCCTTCCGCCGTAAACCGACCATGAAAAAACGTTTCCGTTCCCCTGAGCCGCGTAAATAAAATCGCCTACTGTAGTAAAACTGAACGAATATTTCCTTAAAAGGCTTACGCCTTCCGCCGACTTAATCCTTCTGGTAAAAGTAACGGTATATCTGGTTCCCGTTGCAAGAGCGTTAGATGGAACAAACGTAAAAGTGGAACCTGCGGAGTTCAAACCGATAGTTCCCGAAACCGCGGTTCCATTCGGCCCTTTCATGTAAGCGGAAAAACGGGTAAAAGTGCCGCGGTCCATAGCCTCGTTAAAGGTTGCCGAGACTTTAGAATTAAGAAGGACGCCTCCGGAACGATTTTCCGGGCTGGTATAAATTACCGACGGACGCCTCGAACCTGATAACCCGGCGGCGCTAACGCTCTTAAAAGTTAATCCGGCCGGCATCCCGCCGAATAAAGACAGCGCAAAAACCGCCGATACGAAAATCGGCAGTTGTACCTTATCTAACCATGTTTTTTTAATAGAATTTATCATAATAATCCTCCGTTTAAAGGGTATTTTTATATCGTTTAAATTAAATAATCTAAATATTAACAATTATACAGGCTATTGAGCGGGTCGCGCAAAATATTGCGGGCCTTTAGCCGCGCCGATTAATTCCGTAATATTGTTGCTGCCAACGTTAGCCGTCCAGACGTCCCCTGAGGCGTCTATAGCTATACCCTCAGGAGAAATCCCGACTTTATAAATACCCAAAACCGCGCCGTTAGAGTTAAATTCGGTAACAGTATTGCCTCCGCCGTTAGCCGTCCAGACGTCCCCTGAGGCGTCTATAGCGACAGCGAAAGGTCCTGTCGTATCCAAAGCAGATGAAGGAGAAGAAACCTCATAATTTCCTATAACCGCTCCTGCGGGATTTAATTTCACGACGCCGCTTCCGCCCGTAACCCATACATCGCCTGACGGGTCTATAGCTATCCCTCTTGCCCCTGGACCCACGGGATAAATCCCCGCAACCGTGCCCGCGGGGCTTAACTTATAAACGTTGCCGCTGAAATAATTAGCCACCCAGACGTTGCCGGAAGCGTCAATAGCTATACCCGAAGGCATTATTCCAGCTTTATATGCCCCTATAAAAGACCCGTCTCCGCTTAGCTTGGAGACATTTTCGCTTCCGGCGTTAGCGGTCCAGACGTCCCCTGAGGCGTCAATGGCTACGGCTGAGGGCATAAGACCGCCTCCCGCCAATTTATTTAAGTTCAGCCACCTTGCCGTGCTATACTTGCCTTCTATAGCGCCTGAAAGACTTAACTTTACAATATTAAATTCCCCGCCTCGGTCGGCTACCCATACGCTACCGGAGGAGCGGCCTATAACTATCACGTTTGGATATAAAAAGGCTTTGCCGTTGCCGGCTTTTACCTTGCCTATAAAATCGCCTCTTCCGATACCCTTTACCACGGCCATCTGTTCTTTCTCTACCTGCTTCAGTTCATTTTCGATGTTATACGTCCCGATAACAACGCCTTTTTGACTGAATTTCATAATATTGTCGCTTTTTTTATTAGCCACCCAGACGTTGCCGGAAGAATCCACCGCTATCGCTCTGGGCTCTTTTCCCGCTTTAAATGTTCTGGTTTTAACGCTGCCGAGGCTTTTACCGGAGTTTTTATTTTGGCAGCCGGATAAAACAAGCGAAACAAACAATAAAAGGACCGCAGTTCCGAAAAATGAATATACGCGTAATTTCTTCATAAACGCAGTTTTTTAAATCATAAAATAATCAGATGCTATATAATTAATTTCTATAATATTAACATTGGCGCTTAAGGCCACTGAGGGCCTCTATACGGAAAATACTCCGGACCCTTAGCGGCGCCGATTAATTCCGTAACGTCGTCCAATCCTCCGTCAGCTACCCAGACGTTGCCGGAGGCGTCTATCGCTATTGCATCCGGGTTATGCCCCGCTGGATACGTCCTGATAAGCGTGCCGGAGGAATTTAATTCCGTAACGTTATTGCCCGCCTCATTGACGACCCAGACATTGCCGGAGGCGTCTATCGCTATCGCCCGCGGCGAATCTCCCGTTTTATAAGTCCCTATTACGGCGCCCGCCGGGCTTAATTTAGCAACAACGTTTCTAAGGCCGCCGCCCAGCCAGATATCACCTGACTTATCCACGGCTATCGAACTCGGCGAACCGATTAAAGGAGCTCCGGCTTTATATTTGCCGATTATACCGCCTTGCGCGCTTAATTCCGTAACGGTATTAAATAAATCGTTAGTTGCCAGAACGTCGCCGGAAGACTCTACCGCTATATGGGTAATATTTCTTCCGGCCGGGTAGCCCGATATGCCCGACACAAGAACCCCTTCAGGGCTTGCTTCGATAACGCCGCCGGGGCCGGCCGTCCATATATTTCCGCTGCCGTCTATTGCCATGCCGGCCCCGGTGGCAACTATAGGAGACTTTAACGATGTTCCATATATCCTGGCAACGCCGGCCTGGTTCATCCCGACAAGCTTTCCGTTATCAATTAGCCAGATATTGCCTGGGGCGTCTATCGCTATGACGCCGCTAAGCGATTTAAAACCGGCTATTGACGGCACCGGATATGTACCTATAAGCGCGCCTTTCTGGTTTAACTTAGTTATATCGGCGCTGCCGCCATTAACTACCCAGATATTGCCCGAGGCGTCTATCGCTATAGCCGTGGGTTCTGTTCCAACCTTAAACGTTAGGGTGGACGGCCTATTGCCGCCAAGAGATGCCGCTGTTATCTGAAGGCTTACAGGCTTCCGTGCGCCGCCTTTGCCCGGGTTACTATTGCTGCAACCGGATAAAGCAATCATGGACAGTATAAAAAATGCCTGAAACGCTATAGATAAACGCAGGAACTTTAAAAACATGCCGAACGCGATTCCTGTTTTTATTATTTTCATAATTTACGGCCCCTCAATTTTAGCTGTTTAAGCCTGCGTTTCCACGGCGGCTTTGTTGCTTAATTTTTTGTAAAATTTAACCGTCACAACCGCTATATAGCTGGACAAAACGCCCATTAAAATCAACCCTACCAGATGGCCTATAAACGGCACGAACCCAATTGCCATCCTGGCAATCATAAAAACCGCGCTGACCAATACCACCGCTACAAAGAAAACAAGGGCGTCGTTTAAATTTTGCTTTACCATGGCCGCGCTCCTTTTTATGGCGCTGACGGCATCCATGTTATCTACGACTATTGCAACCGGAGCGAACATAAGGAAGAAAGCCGCAATTAGCCCTGGGATGACGAGAAGGACGATGCCTACGCCGACAATAATCCCTATAATCAACGCACCCAATAAAAGCGGCACAATACGGCTTAAAGCCGTATTGACGCCGTTTGACAGGTTTGTCGAACTTTTTTCCTCGGCTTCGCTCGCCATACCGATTGTCGCTCCGTACGCAATAAATTCCATTATAAAAAAGACTATAACCGTTACGATAAACCAGCCGGAAAATAAAAACGAAAACGGGGAATACGGCATTCCCGATGAATACATCCCCATTCCTCCGCCGGCGAAACCGCCCATAAAACCGAATGGAAAAATCCCGAATTCGAAAAGAAGCAGCGATAATATAAACATCAAAATCATTACGATAAATAATGGGGCAAATATGACTATATTTTTGCTTGATATATCCGCCCCTTCTTTAAAAATATCCACGATATTCATAAGATCCTCTTTATAAAATTATATTAAATTT
Source organism: bacterium (assembly GCA_021806885.1). GTDB lineage: Bacteria > SZUA-79 > SZUA-79 > Acidulodesulfobacterales > Acidulodesulfobacteraceae > JAKAPT01. Next base: position 6,033 of record JAKAPT010000008.1, read on the forward strand.
AAAGAGCCGCCTTGCTTAATTGCTTTAGATAACGCGCCGATAACGGCAAACCTTAAAGATCATGCATGCCTTAAGATTTAGAAGGACATTTACCGCTTATTAGCTTGCCGGTCGTATCTACCGTAGATTTCATGGAAAGGCCCGGAGTACTTGAAGTTTGGGTAGTGGTAGCATGGCTTTTAAAGCTGTCCGGCGTTATTTTGGAAACGCCTTTCATTAAGAGTTCGGCTTTCGGTCCTTTGCAATTCATAACCCAGTGGACCTCGCCATCCATATCAACATGCTCTTTAACGTTGCCGCACTTAAAACTGGAGGGCTTTGCCGCGTAAGGCTTTGAATTTTGAGCGTTCGGCTTGATACATTCAGTCACAGTGGTTACGGCTGAATGATTCATAGGGGGCCTGCCCATAACGGACGGCATATAAATTGTGCTGTGGACGGTCATTTTCCACAGACCCGGCGCCAACTCGTTAACTGCCGGCTGTTTGGAAACCGAAGAAGAAGTCGGCTGCGATTGTGAAGACGGCGCGCTGCCGCCCTTGCATCCGGATAAGACTGGAATTAAAACAAAAACCGCTAAAAATAAAAAAAATAAGCTGAATAATTTTTTCATAAGATGGTTTTCTCCTTTCGTACAGAGTTTTAATTTTGTTAAGGTTTACAAGAAATACCGGGATAATGCCCCCGTATAATTAAGTTATTATATCCATATATATGTCATATGCTATAAATTATCAAGCTATATAATTTTTAACTTTCATTTCATTAGGTTTATTAAGCCTGCGAAGAGGTTGCCGGGAATAATACCGGCCTGGTAGGAACAAGCAGGATAAGGATGTTTAGCCACGGTAACCGACTATTTTAATTTTATTTTGTAAATCTTTTTTTTGCCGATTTTAAGAATAAACATATCCGTGCCCAGGGGAAGAAGTACTGAACCATCGTCTATACTTATCTCGCGCGATTTTTCGTCTGCGGAAATACCGGTATTATCCAAATCTATTTTAACGGCGCCTTGTTTTATAAGCCTCTTGACTTCGCTATTCGATTTAGCCGCGCCGACCGCGTTCATGAGCGGCAAGATTTGCACGCTTAAACCTTTTTCCGAGCTTTCCGAGTATTTGCCGCAAAAATCATTTTCAAGTTTAATGGTTACGATATCTTCAGGGTTAATCCTCTTTTGAAACTTTTCCTCGAAATAATTTAACGCCTTTTCCGCGGACTGCCTGCCCCTGTATCTTTCGACTATTTCAACGGCGAGCCGCTTTTTAGCGGTTATGGGATTAATGCCGTTTTGAAGGTCTTTTTTTAAATTTTCCAGGGCGGCAATAGGTATAAAACTTAATAATTCGTAATACCTAAGCATCATTTCGTCGGATATGGACATTATTTTGCCAAACATATCGTTCGGCTCATCTGAAACCCCTATCGCGTTTCCGAGGGATTTGCTCATTTTATTTTTACCGTCAAGGCCCTCGAGGAGAGGCATTGTCATTATAACCTGCGCCTCTAGGTTAAAGCTTTTCATAAGCTCCCTGCCGACTATCAGGTTGAATTTCTGGTCGTTCCCCCCGACCTCAACGTCCGGTTTCAGAAAAACCGAATCCATCCCTTGGAGCAGGGGGTAGATAAATTCATGCATCGCTATGGGCCTGTTATCCTTGAATCTTTTTTCGAAGTCGTCCTTTTCAAGCATTCTCCTTACCGTGTAATGCGAGGAGATTTTAATAAACTCCCCGAGTTTCATGGAGGAAAGCCACCAGCTGTTAGAAATGATTTTAGTTTTTTCGGGCTTAAGAACCTTAAAGGCCTGGGCGCGGTAATCCCTGGAATTTCTTGCCACCTCTTCCTCCGAAAGGGGCTTCCTTGTTTCCGATTTTCCCGTGGGATCCCCTATCATCGCGGTAAAATCCCCGATTATAAAAAGGACCTGGTGGCCAAACTCCTGAAAAACCCTTAGTTTGTTAAGAAGAACAGTATGCCCGAGGTGAATATCGGGAGAGGTAGGGTCAAAGCCCGCTTTTATCTTTAGCGGAAGGCCGCGGTTTTCGGAGTGAAGGAGCTTCTTATAGAGGTCCTCTTCCTTTATAAGCTCCACGCATCCCCTTTTTATGGCGTCAATCTGTTCGGCAACCCTGGACTCGATTTCAGATTTCTTGTTTTTCGGGACCATAAAAAATATAAGTCAGGTTATACGTCAATCCTTATTTTTTCAATATTCTTGCTTATTTTCGTGTTCCTGTCAATAGTGATGAGGACGGCGTTAAGGACAATATTTTTTTCCTCCGGGGCAAACCTGCCGGGCATTCCAGTCAAATACTTATTAATTGCCGCAACCTTGTCCGCCCCGAGAACAGAATATTTTGAGCCCACCATCCCCACGTCCGTTATATAAGCGGTTCCGCCGGGAAATATTATTTCGTCATTTGTCTGAACGTGAGTGTGGGTTCCGACAAGGGCGGAAATTTTACCGTCAAGGAAAAGGGCTAAAGCCTCTTTTTCGGAGGTTGCTTCGGCATGAAAATCTATTATTACCGCGTCCGCGTTTTTATTTATTTCCGAAACAAGATCTCTTGCCACGGTGAACGGAGAATCCGAAATCCCCTTCATGAACACCTTTCCCTCAAGATTGATCACCGCTACCCTGGTTCCGGCCCGGGAGGTAAATATTCCATATCCTTTGCCCGGGGCTTCCTTAGGATAATTTGCCGGGCGAAGAAGCCTCTCCTGACCTAAAATGTATGGAATAATGGATTTTTGGTCCCAGATATGGTTCCCGGTGGTTATGACGTCTATTCCAAGGCCCAGCAAAAAATTGGAGGTCTCAGGCGTTATACCCATCCCATGAGCGGAATTTTCCCCGTTTGCTATTATGAATTCAGGTCCGTATGAGGAGATCAGTCCGTCTATAACACTTGCTACGGCTGACCTCCCTGGTTTTCCTATAACATCCCCTATAAAAAGGACCTTTATCGGGGCTGGGTCATTGTTATTTCGCAAATTCAGTAGCCCTCGTTTCCCTTATGACGGAGACCTTTATTTGTCCCGGATATTGCATCGAGGACTCTATCTTCCTGGCAATATCTTTGGAAAGAATTACAGAGTCTTCGTCGGATATCTTCTGGCTCTGAACTATCACTCTTACCTCTCTACCCGCCTGCATTACATAACTTTTAGCGACACCGTTGAAGGAATCCGCGATTGATTCGAGGTCTTCGAGCCTTTTAACGTAGGTTTCAAACATCTCTTTTCTGGCCCCGGGTCTTGCCGCGCTAAGGGCATCCGCGGCGGAAACCAGGATATCGAGAATGCTGTTCGGCTCTTCATCGTAATGATGCGACGCTATCGCGTGAACGACCTTGGGCGATTCGCCAAATTTCTTGGCCAGGTCGGCCCCGATTACGGCGTGAGAACCCTCTACTTCATGGTCAACCGCTTTGCCGATATCATGCAAAAGACCGGCCCTTTTAGCCTGTTTCACGTTAATATTTAGCTCGGAGGCCATAATACCGCATAAAAAAGCCACCTCTATAGAATGGTTATATACGTTCTGAGAATAGCTTGTCCTGTATTTTAACCTGCCTAAAAGCTTTAGAAGTTCCGGGTGTATCCCGTGGACGCCGACATCAAAGGTTGCCTGTTCTCCTGCCTCTTTCATTTCGGTATTGAGTTCTTCTTCAACCTTTCCTACAACCTCTTCTATCCTCGCGGGATGAATCCTCCCGTCGCTTATAAGCCTTTCGAGGGAAAGCCTCGCCACCTCTCTCCTTATGGGATTAAATGAAGAAAGAATAACGGCCTCGGGTGTTTCGTCGATAATAAAATCGACGCCTGTTGCCGCTTCCAGCGCCCTTATGTTTCTTCCTTCCCTTCCGATTATTCTTCCCTTCATTTCATCGTTTGGGAGCTGCACCGAGGATATGGATTTCTCGGCAACATAATCCCCCGCATACCTCTGGATGGACATCGCGATAATTTCCTTTGCCTTTTTATCGGCTATCTCCTTTGTTTCATCCTCTATCCGTTTAATGGACTTGGCAGACTCATGTTTTGCCTCGTCTATTATGGAGTTTATAAGGGAATCCTTCGCCTCCTGGGCGGTCATGCCCGAAACCCCTTCAAGGGCGGCTATCCTCTCTTTAACAAGCTCTTCGGCCTTTTTTTCCTTTTCTATCACAATCTTTTCAGACTGGATGACCGATTTTTCCCTTTTAAATAAATCGGACTCCTTTTTCTCTATAAGGTTTATTCTCTTGTCAAGGTTATCTTCTTTTAAGGAAAGCCTTTTTTCCATCTGGCTAAGTTCCTGCTTCTTTTCCCTCATCTCCCCCTCGGCGGCCTCCTTTAGCTTGATAACCTCGGATTTTGAGGTGAGAATCAGTTCGGTTTTGAGCTCTTCAGCTTTTTTTTCAGCCTCTTTTATTATGGAACCTGCCTTTAAGGAAGCACTCTTCAAAGCAAGTTTATCGAAAATATATTTAAGAATAAAACCGAGTAAAAAGGAAAGAACAATAAATGCGAGAATCTCAAAAATATCAAACATTATAAAGTCTCCTTATTATGAAAATTTTACTGCTGGATTTGCGATCGCAATCCCTTTCTCCGTAAATAGATAGTGCATTTTTATATCGGAACCTCTTGATTCGATTTCGTCGCCCTTCAAAACCTGGAAAGAATAACAGACACCCACGAACAGGGCTTTGCCCCTGGAAAGGCAAAGAGCCCTGTCATAGCACCCTTTTCCATATCCGACCCTGTTGCCGGCGATATCAAAAGCAAGACCGGGAACAAAAAAAACATCTATCTCATTTATATCGGCCAAATGTCCATTTTTCTGTGATAAAATCCCAAATTTATCCATTTCCAGCGACCCCGCGTCTTCAAATTTATTAAAACAAATTGAGGCGAGCCGGCGCTGGCGTGAGCTACGCTGGTCTCTGCTATGCTTCGACTCGGTTCGCTGAACTCCGCTTGAATGGCCGGATGTGGTCTGGGGCAAATACAGATTAACCTCTTTGTCCTTGTTAAGGTCTATTAAATACTCGATCCTGACCTCATTTTTTATGCTCATGTATATAGCCACTTTTTTAAAGGAATTTTCCTTTATAAAAGAATAAGAATTAATGGATATATCCCTGCTAAAGGATTCAATTTCTTCCTCCTTGAGGGCAAGGCGCTTTTTCAACATAAAATTCCTGATTTCTTCCTTTTTAACCATCAAAAACCTGGTGGAATTTTAATTACGAAAGCGTGAAGGGTTAGTACGGCAAAAACGAGAGGAAAGCCGGTTTAAAACCCCGCTTGTGCCGAAGCGGCTGTAAAATTGGACCTATTTCAAAATAGGTGGTGAAGGTGTGCATTATGAAGTAGTAACTTAATCTCTTAAGTTTCAATGTCAAAATGGAGTGACCATCCCATTCTACCTAACTGTTGGGTCAATTTTAGAAACCAATCATCGAGCACAGCAGGGTTATCATATTTTACCGGAAAATCATAACGGGTCCAATTAAGAACCGGTTATATAATCGTATATATTATTAACTTTATCTAAAACCCTTCTACTCTCGTTATTTATTTCCATTTTATTTGACATATAGTCATCGGCAATGTTTAATGCCGTTAAAACAGCTATACTGTATGAATCAGCGGATTTTGCCCTAAGAGACACCTGACTAGCCTTTTCATTTATATATGATGCCAGATATTCCAGGTATTTCTTGTCCTTGTCGCTGTTAACGGTAATTTTTCGATTCATAATAACAAGCTCAATGGGTTCGCTCTCGCTCATACCTTTATCGACTCGAGATTTGCCATTATACTTTCTATTTTCTTTACAATTATATCATTTTCAGCTTCGTTAAGGGAAAGTTTATTTTTTAGCTCTTTAATCTCCTCGTCTCTGGCCTTAATTTCTTCGAGGAGCCTGTTTTTTTCCTTTCGTGTTTTTTCAAAAAATTCCTTTATGAGGATAACTTTTTCTTCAATGTTGCTTAAGTTATTAATGTCCATCTTTTTGTTTAATCCCTCTGTGCCGGTTGCCTGATTGATGTTAAATAAATCGTTCATGGCTCTTTTTAATAAGAGTTATTTTATATATTACATGGACGTGTATAGGTGTCCGTAAGGCCTTGCGCTTGAAGGAACTATTTTATAAAAAGGCTCTTTAAGTATTTCTTCAAGCGACAAATTAAAAGACTCGGCAAACTCCATGAAATATTTTTTTAAGAAATCAATGTCTTTATCGCCTGATTCATAAAGCTCCACTTCTTTCGAATATTTCGCAAAATTCCCTTTTTTTCTTATATAAATCACGCCTCCATGCATTCCTGAGGCGAAATAATCGCCCGCGGAATAATCCTCTCCATTAAGACCCAGGAGAACGATAATGCCGCCGGCCATATACTCCGCGAAAAAACTTCCGACCTTCCCTCCAATAATTAAAACCGGGAGCTGTTCGTTGTAACCCTTCATGTGTATTCCTACCCTGTAGCCGGCGTTGCCAAGGATGTAAATTCTTCCTCCCCTCATGCCGTACCCAACGACATCTCCTGCGTCGCCTTTCACGACAATCTTTCCCGCGTTCATTGTGTTGCCGATATTGTCTTGCGCGTTATTGTTAACTATAATGGTTGGGCCATCCATAAACGCCCCCAGGTCGTTTCCGGGAACCCCGTTAATATTTATGATTACGTCATCCCCTTTTATGCCGTCCCCTATATAGTACTGACCGTTTACGTTCTCAAGGAAAAATTTTTTAACCCCCCTTAAAATACCCTCCCGGATTGTCCTGTTTAAATCCTTATAGTGCATTCCGGAGGCGTCGATAGTCATCATAGCCGGTTTTAGCTCCTTTTATTTATATACGTCGTTTTATAATCCAGCGTGTTTAATCCCAAGAACATTAAGCTCCGCGTCCGTAAGCTCGACTCCCCTGAGCCTTTCCCTGGACCCTCTGAGGCTTTCAATGGAATTAACCCCCATCGCGCCAAGGACTTCCTGGATTTCATGGCCCCACGCGGAGATAAGGTTATAGAGCCTCTCCCCATAAACCTCCGGGTCAAGCCTCCTGGCCAGTTCAGGTCTCTGGGTGGTAATGCCCCAACTGCAATTTCCGGTATTGCATTTCCCGCAGACGTGACAACCCATAGCGACAAGGGCTGCCGTTCCAATGGCAACGGCATCGGCCCCAAGGGCGAAAGCCTTAACGGCGTCCGCGCTCGAGCGAATGCTTCCGGCGGCTATAAGCGAGGCTTCGTTCCTTATCCCCTCATCCCTGAGCCTCTGGTCAACCTGGGCAAGGGCAAGCTCTATCGGGATGCCCACATGATCCTTGATAATATTGGGCGCCGCCCCGGTGCCTCCCGTATAACCATCTATATATACTATATCCGCACCGGCCCTCACAACGCCGCTCACTATGGCGGCTATGTTGTGTACCGCGGCAATCTTAACCGAAACAGGCTTTTCATAATTTGTCGCTTCTTTTATAGCAAAAATAAGCTGCCTTAAGTCCTCGATAGAATATATATCGTGGTGAGGAGCCGGTGAAATCGCGTCGGTACCGACCGGTATCATCCTTGTCTTTGATATGTCGACCCCGATCTTCTCTCCGGGCAAATGACCGCCTATTCCGGGCTTGGCGCCCTGCCCGATTTTTATTTCAACCGCGATGCCACTGTTAAGATAATCCCTGTGGACGCCAAACCTGCCTGAGGCTACCTGCACAATAATGTTTTTACCGAACGGAACAAGGTCGTCATGAAGCCCTCCCTCGCCGGTATTCATAACCGTTCCGAGTGCCCTTGCCGCAAGGGCTATCGCCTTCTGGGCATTCAGGGATATAGAGCCATAGGACATCGCGCCAAATACAAACGGGGTTTGAAGCTCTATCTGAGGGGATATTTTCGTCTTTAATGTCGCCTCCCCGGCCCCGTTAAGGTCAATGTCAAGTTTTGACGGTTTCTTGCCAAGGTATGTTTTAAGCTCCATCGGCTCCCTGAGAGGGTCAATGGAGGGGTTTGTAACCTGGCACGCGTCGAGCAATATATGGTCAAAGTATTTCTTGTATTTAAGGGTGGTGCCCATGCCTGAAATAATGATGCCGCCGGTTTCCGACTGCTTCCAGATGGTTTTTATATGGGCTTCCTTCCAATTGTTATTTTCCCTTATTACTGTAGGATTTTTTACTATGGAAATAGCGCCCTCGGGGCAATAGGTGTAGCACCTGCCGCAGGCGACGCATTTTTCATGTTCGGCAAGAATCTTGTCGCCGCCAAAACTATACGTGCCCCAGCCGCAATTCTGTATGCATCTTTTGCACCTGACGCATTTCGTATGGTCTATAATAGCAAGATATTCGGATTGTATATTAGAAAAACCGGATTTATTCATAAATTAACCATCCCCCTTTTATGGCGCTCCAGTTCTTCAAACCTTGCAATTACCGGCGCGCCTGCCTCCGGGGACCAAACCATGTCCGGAGAGGGACAAATCGATTTTATCGCGGCCTCTTCAGAACCGACATATGTAAAATCGCCCATTGTAGCGGCGACAAGCGGCCTGAGCTTTATCCTGTCGTTCATGGCGACCATGCCGCCTGAAAAGCCAAAAACAATGGCAAAAGGCCCATTTAAAACCGCGCTGCCGTAAATCTGCCTGAGAGCCGTCAATAATTCCCGTTTGCCGGGCTCCATCCTGTCTATAGCCTGGTAAAACGGGGGCGCGAGAACCAGCGTCGCGATTTCAACCGGAAGGCCGTGTTTTCTTATTAAAAGGTCAAGAATATAGGTAATTACCTCGGTATCCGTTTTTAACGCGAGGTTGTATTTAAACATCTCGAGGTATCTTTTGTTAATGCCGTAGGATGAAATCTCTCCATTATGGACGATCGACCAGTCCAGAAGAGTAAATGGATGCGCGCCGCCCCACCACCCCGGAGTATTTGTAGGAAAACGGTTGTGGGCTGTCCACATATAGCCCATCACTTCGTCGAGCATGAAGAAATCGGCGATATCCTCCGGATAACCGACGCCCTTGAAAGCGCCCATGTTTTTCCCGCTTGAAAAAACATAAGCGCCGTCATAATTTTGATTGATGGTCATGACGCTTTGAACCACGAAATCGTCGTCGTCAAGGTCACGAAAAAGCTTATCCTGCCTGTCGGATTTGGGCCTCATGAAATACCTGAAAAGATAAGGATGATCTTTAATGACGGTTTTTTTAGACGTAGGGATAGGTTCGCTCTTTTCTATGATAAAATTGTTTTTGAGATATTCGTCGACGTCGTTTTTCGCTGATAGATTGTCGTACATTATGTGAAACGCGTAGAGGTCGGAATACTCCGGGTAATTCCCGTAAACCGCAAAACCTCCTCCAAGGCCGTTTCCCCTGTCATGTTCGACCGTTATGGCCTTTTTAATGCCAGATCCGTCAAACCTTACCCTCTTTGTATTTATTACGCCAAACAGGCCGCATCCAGAGATATCCCTTTCAACGCTGAATTTATTTTTTAATTTAAGCACTTTTGGTCCCTCTTGAGTTCCGCTGAACTCCGTTATCAGATATTATAATAAATTTTCATTTATAATTTTTTTGAAATCCTCCCCGATAGACTTCTTAACGGGGGGAAGCCCCAGTTTCTTTCTCATCCCTTCCTGAGGGTCACCCAGTCTTAAGGTTTTAAAGAAAATCTCCTCGGCCTTTTTAACCCTCTGCGGCGGGACATCATTTTTTATCGCAAGGTTTTTGAGGATCGTAAGAACCGTCTCCCAGCTGTATTTCTGGGGGCACAGCTCCGAACACGTGTGGCACTCGAGGCACTCCCACACGATTTTTGAAAGCATAGCCCTTTCCACGTCGTTATCCAGGATCATCTTGATAACGGATGGAGGATTATAAGACTCGAAGGCCAGGCTCATAGGGCAGTCATTCCTGCAGGCCTGACAGTCATAACACCTTACGAGGGATTCCCTGTCGAAAATAATAGAAAAATCGGATAAAGATTTAGAGGCATTAAACTTTTCGATAAATTTCTGGGCCTTTATCTTGTGCTGGGAAATAAGCTCCTCCGCCCCCTCTTCCCCGAAGGCAAGACACATAAGCTCTTCAAGGGTAATCACGGGCATTTGATTCACCCTGCCCTCTTTAGAGAGCATGAACTGGTTGGTGTCGAACTGGGTAAAACAGGACGGGCAGGTGGTTGTAATGCAATCGGCCTTTGTTTCGTTAATCGCGTCTAATTTTATGCGCGCCATATCGAGCGCCTTGTCATGTTCGTCGACCCTGTCCAGCGCCTGTCCGCAGCACATCATTTTGTTTTTATAGTCTACGACATTTGCCCCGAGTGCTTTCAGGACGCGGTCATATTTTACCGGCTCAAACGGGGAATCGAAGCCTATCGCGTGCGACGGCCTTACAAGGTGGCAGCCGTAATGTATGGCCACGTTTATACCCTTCAGGGGATATTTTACGTTGCTCCTGATTTTATCCAAACCCACCTCGTCGTGAAGATATTCGATAAAATGGTAAATGGAAGAGCTTCCGGAGAAATTTAACCCTATTCTTTCGAGGGTCTGGTTTATTTTTTTCTGGTACGGAAGGTCCGAAACGACCTTTGACCTTATCTGCTTAAGGTTCGAATAACAGCCCGTGCACACGGACATAATGTCAACGTTTTCGTTTTCGGCAAGTGCGATGTTGCGAATGCCGGTTAAATCGAAAAGCGTTTCATCTATGTTTTTAACAAGTGATTTTTCAGGGCAGCACGTAAACGATTCTATATCCTTGAATCTTATATTCAGCCTGTCTAAAACCAGGCGCGCGGCCTTTTCCATGAACGGAAACTTTGCCTGTATGGTGCATCCCCAGAAGAACGCGGTTTCTTTACTCATTGTAATATATTTACCATTTTTAAAAATTTAACGGAAATTCATCCCTTTATATTCTTTTAATACCATTAATAGTATAGAATAAATTAAAAAAAAATTCAATTTTAAAAAATTGAATTAATTTTAAGGCAGGATTCGAATTTTGGCTGGTTTTTTGGTTTCAATTACCAAGAATAAGGCCGGAAACGCTTTTTACGTATTTATAAGAGGAAACAAGGGAAAATATTATACTTATAAATATCAGTATTAAACCCGCGTAACCAAAATCTATATAGAAATGCTTGTAATAGACAAGAAGACAAAAGATACCCGCCATATGGAAGCCTGTTTTCCACTTTCCCTCCATTCCGGCGGATATGACTATTCCCTTCTCTCCCGCAATGGCCCTTAAACCTGTTATAAATATCTCCCTGAATATGATAATGACCACAACCCACGCGGGGATACGGCCAAGGGGAATAAGCATTATGAGGATCGTAACTACAAGAAGCTTATCGGCTATAGGATCAAGGAAAATGCCTAAATTAGTAACTAATTTCTTCTTTCTTGCGATGTATCCGTCTATAAAATCGGACACGATGGCTAAAAGAAAAAAAGCCGCGGCGTAAATTCCGTATATTTCCTCGCGGAAAAATAAAAGGGAGAATATTATGGGAATGATTAGAATCCTTGATATTGTGATGATATTGGGAAGGTTATATACCTGTTTGTTGTTTTCCATTTTATTTTTCTTTATTATTTTTGTAATAATACAGGACTTTTTTGACGTATTCCTTAGTCTCGGCGTATGGGGGTATCCCTCCATATTCGCTTACGGCATCACTTCCCGCGTTATACGCCGCGAGAGCCAGGGGAAGGTTTCCTTTATAGCGAGATATGAGTCCCCCCAGATATTTTGTGCCCCCGTAAATATTTTGAGCAGGGTCAAACGGGTTTGATATATCAAGGAGGTTTTGGGTGCCGGGGATTATTTGCATTAATCCTTCTGCTCCCTTACCTGAAACGGCATTTTTATTGAAATTGGATTCAACCTTTATGACGGCAGCCACCAGTTTTGAATTGACCCCGAATTTCCTTGATGCCTTCTCGATAATTTTATGATAGGGCACACCGCTCAAAGGAACAGGGTTGGATCTTTCCGTTTTCATGAAAAACCTGTAATTCGTGGAAACAGGGGCATTGGAAAAATGTACGACCCCGTTTCTGTCCATTCGCATATATATGTCCCCGCGAGCATTTCTCAATTTTAGAGGAACGGAAAATAAAAAATAGATAAGCGCGAAAGATATGAAAAATATTTTTTTCATGACAGAGACAAAAGGGCGTTCATGGAGGAAGCGGCAGCAGGGCTTCCGCCCGAGTTCCCAAAATTCCCGATCGATTCAAAAAAATTGTCATCGAAAAGGGCTTTTTTTGATTCGGCAGCGCCCACAAAACCAACGGGCATCCCGATTATTGTTTCAGGCCTGTATCCACTGGAGGCGTTCAGCGATTTGCAAATATTTATGGCCTCGTTAAGGGCGGTCGGGGCATTGCCTATGACGATAAAATCCGGAAGGTTTTCGGTAATCGCGAGCCTTATGGAAAGGGCTGACCTTGTCATGCCCGTATCTTTGAATTCATGGCCTATATAGCAAATAAGCTCCAGGAGAACGTCTTTGTTAACGTTTTTGCTAATGCCGGCCCTGGTCATTTCGGAATCGCAAACAATTTTTACCGGCCTATTTCCAATAATATTTTTCTTGATAAAGGAAACGGATTTTCCCACCGCATTTCGGGTAAAAAACATTGACGAGGCATAACCTGGATTGCCCGTCGCGTGGATTACTCTTTTAATAACCGCTTTTTCATTCTCCGAATATGAATTCGCGAAGTGGCTGTTATCCTTAAGAATGGAATCTATTATGAGAATGCTTTTATTATAAATTTCCGCTCCGGCAGGCATCTTAATCATATTTTAATAAAAGCCTATAAATGTTATAATTATACATATAAAATAGCATATTAAAGTGTTTTAAACAAGCAATTCGGAAATAAATTCAAAATAAATCTGAAAAACAAATTATCTTAAAATTAATTTAATTATGGAAAAAAAGATTTTAAAAAAATCCGTCTATGATTCGTCCCTCTCTGAAATGGAGGAATTTTGCGTTTCCAGGGGTTTTAAAAAATATAACGCGTTTCAGGCAATGAGATGGTTATATTTTTATGGACGGCAGGATTTTGATAAAATGACGGATATTCCAAAAAAGTTGAGGGAAATCCTTCCCCTTAATTTCTCCACGGAGTTCCCTGAAATCTTAAATACAATGGACGAAGAAGACCTGGGCGGGCGGTCCAGAAAATACCTGCTCAGGCTTAAGGATGGTGAAACCGTGGAATCCGTATTTATTAATTACGATAAAAGAAAAACGCTGTGCGTTTCATCCCAGGCAGGATGCAGGATGGGATGCGCTTTTTGCGAGACATCCTTTCCGGGGCTCGTCAGGAACCTTTCTTCCGGGGAAATTATATCGCAAGTCCTTCTTATCCGGAAACATTCGGGAGAGGATATTACGAATATTGTTTTCATGGGAATGGGCGAGCCCCTCGATAACATTTCAGCCGTCAACAGGTCTATCGCGATAATGACGGAGCCAAATTTTATGGGGATAGCCCCGCGGAAAATAACAATTTCTACATGCGGATTACTTGATAAACTTGAGGAATTAGAAAACAAAAAATGCAAACTCGCGATTTCCCTCAACGCGTCTAATGACCGCACAAGAACATCTCTCATGCCCGTAAACAGGAAATACGGCCTTGAGGATATAGCTAGTTTTACAAAGAAAAAACCTCCTTCGATACACAACAAAATAACCCTTGAATACGTCATGATAAAGGGGCTGAACGACTCTAAAGCGGATTTGAAAGAGCTTATAAGAATGTTTTCCCCTGCCCGCGTAAAGTTTAACCTTATTCCCCTTAACAAATCAGGGTCAACGGAACGGATGGAGGGCATGGACAGGCCGGAAAATAAAGTTATCGCCGATTTTAAAGAAAAATTGTCGAGGGCGGGGTTTGCCGTAACGGTGAGGTTTTCAAAGGCGCAATCCATAAATGGGGGATGCGGCCAGCTTAAGGCAAGGCAGAAGCGTGAAGGAAATCAATATTTGCTATAAAACGCTTTTCAAAAAGAGAACTTCCTGAAAGGGGGAAGTTTTTTGAAAGAGTTATTATTTTTTTAATCTCATCCGATCTTTCCTTTTTTTCAGAGGAAAGATATTTAAGGCATCCGGAAAGGACAGAACCCTCAATAAAATTGATTTTTTTTTCTTTAAATGGGAATATATCGAGTAAATCGATTACAGAAGGGTCTATATGCGTTCCGAACGAACCGGAAATAAACACGTCGAAATCGGATTCCGCGGAAATTTTATATTTTTCCATAAGTATTTCCGAAGCCGATTTTACGGCCGATTTTGCAAGCTGAAATTGCCTTAAATCCTTTTGAAGGAACTTTAAGGGTTTTCCTTTCTCGAAATCAAGTATTATTTCGTTCGCGTCTTCCCCCTTGTGGACAATAGAATAGCTTTCCGACGCTACTTTTTCTGGGGGGAGAATCCTTCCCGTTGCGTCAATTACCTTTTCCTTTAACAGGGAGTAGACAAGGGCCATAATCCCGCTTCCGCAGAGCCCCGCGGGACTTTCTCCCCCGATAACCTCGAACTCGAACTTTCCTTCTTTAAGTTTTACTCCTGTTATCGCCCCCGGCAGCGCCGTCATGCCGGAGCTAATGTTGCCCCCTTCGAATGCCGGTCCGGCCGGGGCAGAGGTAATGTATACCTTTTCCCTGTTTCCCACCGCGATCTCGACATTTGTCCCAAAATCGGCAAAAAAAATTACCCTTTCCTTTTTTTGCATATCGAGGTAATAAATGGATGAAACTGCGTCTCCCCCTGCAAACCCGTCTAAGACCGGAAAAATAAATAATTCCCTTCCCTGTGGACAAAGCCCCGGCAGGAAATCGGTTATGGAGGGAAAAAATACTTCGGAAAGGGGCCTGTATGGCGGTTTCGAGAGGGATTTAAGGGGATATCCGCACAGGGCCATTTCCATCACGGTGTTTCCGGCTACCGCAAGCGATTTTATTTCCGAACACTTTATTCCCGCAACCTTTTCAATCTCTTCCGTTAAAAGATTAAAAGTTGAAACCGCTTTTTCCTGAAGCCTCTTGACCGATGGCCCATCCAGCCCGTTTTGAATCCTTTTTATGGAATCAATCCCAAAATAGGGATACTGGAGGTTTAAAGAACTTGCTGAAAATAAAGGGACGGAACTCCCCGCTTCTATCAGGGAGGCTGCAACGGTAGTTGTTCCAAGATCTATTCCGAGATAATAATCTTTTCGCATTTAAGAAACAAGGTTAATAAGGCTCTTCCCCCGGACTTTCTTTCCAGAAACCATGCCGATCCTGAAAAGTGGTTCGCCTGAGTCGCCGAAAAGCCTCTCGAGTCTCTTTGCATTTTTTGACGAAACAGACATTAAAAGGCCTCCCGACGTTTCAGCCCCATAAGAAAGCCACACATGGTTTTCATCAGGGAAACCGGCCTCGGACACAAACCTTGAAAAATATTTTCTGTTTCTTTTTGTTCCGGAGGGATTTACGCCCTTTTCAATTAAAGTAAAGACACCCTTTATTGCCGGAAGGGATTTAAGGTCGATATCGCAGGAGGTCCCGCTGGCCACCATCATCTCGCTCAGATGCCCTATGAGTCCGAAACCGGTGACATCCGTAAGGGCGTTAGGCGCTTTAATGGAAACCGCAAGCTTAGAGGCTTTTTTATTAAGCTTTGCCATTGAAAGGGATGCCTCCTTAAGGGAATCTGCCTTTAAAAAGCTTTCGCAAAGTGCACTAACTATAAATCCTGTCCCCAGTTTTTTAGTAAGATACAAAAAATCCCCGGGCATCGCACCTTTGTTTGAATAAATCTCATTTACATGACATATTCCCGTAACGCATAAACCATATTTAATCTCCTTGTCGTCTATCGAATGCCCTCCAAGAAGGGCGGCGCCAGATTCATTTATTTTATCAAGGCCGCCATGAAGTATCTGGTTAAAAACCTCCTTCTCGACTGTATCAACCGGAAAGCACGCCAGATTTAAGGCGGTAATAGGACGGCCTCCCATCGCGTATACATCGGAAAGGGCGTTAGCGGCCGCTATCTGCCCGAAAGTATATGGGTCGTCAACCACCGGAGTAAAAAAATCAACAGTCTGTATGATGCACGTGTCTCCGTTTATTTTATATATGCCGGCGTCATCCTTATAGTTGAACCCTACAAGGACATTTTTATTTTCCGGGACATGCAGCTTTTCAAGAATAAGGGAAAGGTCCTCCGGACCTATCTTGCAGCCTCACCCGTGGGCGCTGGTCATGCTCGTAAGCTTATACTTTTTAGATGTCATAAATAATTATGGAAGTTTGCTGCCCGCGAGCAGGTATTCAAGGTCCTTATCGGTAAATTTCACTCCTCCGCCGGCATAAACAGAGCGGTTATGGCTGCTGAATATATCGTCGTAGCCCGCGTCGAGGAACAGGTGCCTGTAGAAGGTATAGTTGATTCCGGCATCTACATAAGCGCTTACGTCGTTATTGGACGTCTTTGTATTGAACCCGAATGCCCTGGCATATATCTTGATTCTCCTGTCCATATGGGGGATATAGTAGTCAATCCCGACTCCTCCCGTGGAATATAAAAGGCCGGCCAGAAATGTAAAATTATAAAAATTCTTTGCTATGAGGGCATTGAACTTTATGTTATTGGAATAGGAATACTGGGTCGTATTGGTCGTAACGCTGGAAGGATAATATTGCCCTGAAGGCGGATTGTTAGTCGTAAACGTTGTCGTTTGCGTTTCCCCATAGGTATTTCCATATCCAAGCGGCACGGACGCTATGCCTAGCCGGTAATAATGCCCGGGGGAGGGCTGGAGGCGGACATTCACCTGCGATATGGAATCGTTGCTCTTAAAGAGATATCTTGAGCTCAGAAACATCCTGACCTGGAACTGGTTCATTCCCCCTACAAGATTGTTAATCCCCTTTAATGAACCGTTGAGATTATTATATACCTCGTTCCTGTTTACGAGTTTCCCGAGCGTTCCCTGCCCTTTGTTAATCTTGGATGAGATGCCGTAAATCTGATTAAGCGTGAGCTCGAGTTTTTTGGTATCTTTATTGATATTTGCGAGGCTTTCGTTTATATTCCCCTTGTTTTTAGATACGATAGAATTGAGATTTTTTGAGAGTCCACCGATGTTTTTGGTTATCTCCGGCAGCTCCTTTCTTAAATTTGCGGTAATAGCGTCGAAATTATGAATAGTCCTGGTGATTGCCGCCTCGTTCGCAATGGTGAGGCCGTTTATATGTTTTGAAATAGACGCGAAATTAGAAAGTATAATATCGACATTGCGCTGGTTTTGATAAACGAGCACGTTCAGATTTTTTGAAAGCTGCGATATATTCGCAAGAATTGCCTTTATATTTTTCTGACTCGTCCTTGTTCCAAGCGATTTTTTGAGGGACGCTGAAAGTTCTTCGAGGTTATTCGCAGTCTCGGAAAACTTGGAGATAAGGTCTGCCATGCTCTGAGGGGTAAGCTGACTCTTGACGATCTCGTTATTCAGGGAACCCACGGGCCTGGGGGATACCCCGGATACAGGAGTAATGGATATAACGCTTTCCCCAAGAAGACTTAAAGACTTAATCGAGGCGACGTACTGGGGATAAACCTTGTATTCTTCGTTTATCGACATGTACACCTCGGCCATCCCATTTACGAGCTTTATTTTTTCCACGTGGCCTATCTTAATTCCCGCCATCGTCACGTCCGTACCCTTTCCTATCCCCGTGGCGGACGAAAAAAACGCGGAAATGGTATAGTGGGGAGCGCGGAAGATATTAATCTTTCCCACCTTGAATGAGAAAAATAAAAGGATTAAAATGACAACCGCCGTAAATATTCCAACCTTTGTCTCTTTGTTTAAAGCCATATTAAATTATTCGAAACTTGTACTGATAAATTTAATTTATCGTTATGGGGCCTTCCATGCTTCCTTCCAGAAACTGCCTTACCACAAGGTTTTCAGACATTTTAAATTGTTCCGGGGTTCCGGATTCGATTATTTTTCCATCATAGAGCATCGCGACGACGTCCCCGGTCTTATAAGCCCCTTCGATATCATGGCTTATGATTATGCCCGTAAAATTAAATTTTTTATGCGTCGACAAAATGAGGTTATTAATAATATCGGACATTATGGGATCAAGCCCGGTGGTGGGTTCGTCGAAAAGAACTGTCTCGGGATTAATTATAAGGGCCCTCGCGACCCCGACCCTTTTTTTCATTCCCCCGGATAACTCGGACGGCATCTTTTTCTCCTGTCCCTTCAAACCTACGTCGTCCAGCATGGAAAACACCCTGTCCTTTATCTCTTTTTCTTTAAAATGGAAATGCTGCCTTATGGGGAAGGCAATATTTTCAAACACGTTTATTGAATCCAGCAGTGCCCCTTCCTGGAAAACCATTCCAAATTTTTTCCTTATTTCATTAAGCTCTTTGCGGTTAAGCTGGTTTAAGTCTATTCCGTTAAGAAGAACCTTTCCGGAGTCGGGCTTCATGAGGCCGACGATGTGCTTTAGCATAACGCTTTTACCGCCCCCGCTCCTGCCGATAACAACGGTTATTTTTTTATCCTCGAATTTTATATTAAGGTCGTCAAGAACCTTTACGCCGTTAAAAGATTTGGTAAGATTTTCTAATATAACCATCGTAATTAATTATAACCTCTGATGAACATGTAGTCAATAAACGTACGAGGTTTAAGCGGCGTTAAATAGAATGGAAGTAAGCAGGTAATCGGCGAAAAGGATATATATGGAGCTCAGCACAACCGCCTGTGTGGTAAAACGCCCGACGCCTTTAGCCCCGCCGGTCGTTTCAAAACCCTTAAACGTGCTTATGGTGGAAAGTATAAGGCCGAAAAAAAACGCCTTTATAAGGCCGTTATATATATCTCTAACCTTGAGAAATTGATATATTTTTTGGACGTAAATCACATGGTTAAGGCCAAGAAAATAACTGTTCACTATATAACCCCCGGTAATGCCTATGACGGAACACACAACAGCCATTATAGGTACCATAAACATTGCCGCGAGGATTCTTGGAACGGATAAAAAATAATATGGGTCGACGGCCATGACTTCGAGGGCGTCTATCTGTTCGGTTACCTTCATCGTTCCTATTTCCGAGGCCATGGATGACCCGCATCTCGCGGTGATCATAAGGGCGGTAAGAACGGGCCCAAGCTCTCTCGTCATCGACAGGGCCACGGTCGGGCCGATCATATAGGTAACTCCGACAATCTTTGCCGCGTAATAAGCCTGAAGGGCCAATACCATCCCCGTAAACAAGCCGGTAAGACCCACTATATAGACTGAATCGATGCCAATAAAAACCATCTGGTCTATAAGATTGTCGAAATTTATGGCAAACCGGAAGATCGACAGGAGGGATTCCCACAGGAAAATAACAAGGCCGCCTATTTCGTCCAGCTCATGAAATACGCATCTCCCTGTCTTCTCAAACAGCTGCGATATGCTTTTCATAATTCTTAAGATTCTTCGAGTTCAACGTTCCAGTAGGCGTTATCCACGAGGCTTAAGAAGGGCATCCATTCCTTATAAAGTATATTGTTAATGGATATATGGTAATATGGAGACCATTCGGGCTTCCTTGGTTTCTTTATAAGCTTCATCCCTGCTTCTTCCGGGGTCCTTCCGCCTTTTTGCCTGTTGCACGGAATACAGCTGCAAACCACGTTGTCCCACGAGGATATCCCTCCGCGGGTCCGGGGAATGACGTGATCTAAGTTTAACTCGCTTTTTTTGAATTCATTGCCGCAATACTGGCACCTGTTCCTGTCTCTTAAAAATATGTTCGCCCTGGAAAATTTTATGTGCCTCTTAGGAAGCTTGTCGTAATTTATAAGTATTATGACTCTTGGAATCCTTATGGCCCTGTCTACGAGTCCAATGGATTTTGATATATCGGCGGCGGCAAGGTCCTTCCATGATTCGAAGTTAAACGTCCGGTAGTTTTCGTCCACGGCCCTCGCTATTCCCTGGTAAAGAAGGATAAGGGCCCTCTTGACCGACGTAACATGAACCGGCAGATAAGACCTGTTTAAGACAAGAACGCTTGACGAAAGCATAAGGCACCAGCCATAAAATAAATAAATTTTTATAATTATAACATTAAAATGAAAAAGAAAAAACTAAAATCAATCATAATCGCCAGCTAAGTTTAAAAGTTTGATTATTAAGGGGGGTCATTTTATGGGCCTAAATTTCTTAATGCATTTGTTATATCTTTAAAATCTCTTCCGGTAATCGTCCTTAAATCCATCATGAACTTGTTATTTTTTATCTTCCCTATGACGGGAACCCTTGCCTTCAGAAGCAGCCTAGACAATCTGTCCGGATCAATAAGTTTATGGGTAACCGCAAGGGAGAATGTCGGCAGTTCGTAATCCGGGAGGGCCCCTCCGCCGACAATGCTCTTATCCTCCTTGATTTCAAAATAAAAAAGATTCTTGTCCACGCCGTTATCTTTTTTAATCTGGCTCAAAAGGCGGAGGGCCTTTTTCTTGATTTCCGGACCCTTAAGGGACAGAAAAGATAAAGTGGGTATATTCCGGACCGCGGCATCGCTATCTTGATATTCAAATAGAACCGCTTCGAGGGCGGCAAGCGTCATCTTGTCGATCCTGAAAGCCCTGTTTAACGGATTTGACGCGATCATGTCGACGAATTCGGTTTTTCCCGCGATTATACCTGCCTGGGGCCCTCCGAGGAGTTTATCGCCGCTGAACGTTACTATATCGACCCCCGCTTTAATGACCTCCTGGGCCGTAGGTTCATGCGGAAGACCGAACCTCTGAATGTCAACAAAACTGCCCGATCCCAGGTCTTCCATTACGGGCACCCGGTATTTTTTCCCGAGCGTAACAATCTCCGGGCTAGAAAGCTCTGAAACAAAACCCCTCATCCTGAAATTGCTCTGGTGTACCTTTAGTAGGAGCGCGGTATTTTCATTTATACTTTTTTCGTAATCGGATATTTTTGTCTTGTTGGTAGTACCGACCTCCACGAGAACGGCCCCTGAAGCTTTCATTATATCGGGTATCCTGAAAGAGCCTCCTATTTCGATGAGTTCCCCTCTCGATACAATGACCTCCTTTCTCTTTCCTGAGCAAAAAGAGGACAACGCCATAAAAACGGCGGCGGCATTGTTATTTACCGCCACCGCGCTCTCGCAATTCAATATTTTTTGAACAAGGCGCTCCACGTGGGAATATCTCCTTCCCCGTTTGCCCTCATCGAGATTATACTCGAGGTTTGAGTATGAACCGGATATATCCTCAACATTTTTTATTGCCCTTTCCGGAAGGATGGAACGCCCAAGGTTGGTGTGGATTACAACGCCCGTGCCGTTCACCACTCTTTTGAGATTAAAGGAAAATTCCTTCAAATCATTAATCATTTTTCGCGCGAAATAAGAAGGAGAGAAAATGTCGTTTGCAACCTCTCCTTCCTTTCCTTTATTTAATAAGTCAATTACCTCGTTCTTTTTTTTGTTAATTAAGGCATTTAACCTTTCTTTGACGAAAAAGCGGGGGAAATCTTTCGCGAAAATTTTAAGTTCCCGGTCTTCAAGGATTTCCTGAACGGCGGGAAACTTTCTTAGAATCTCATTTTTTTTCAAGGATATTCACACCCCCTGTATGTTCAGTCCTGTATAATTCAATTTATTTCCCGTATGAAATGACAGGAAATTTCCAAGAAAGAGAAGGCACTCTCTTAATATTTCATCGCTAACGACAAGCTTGTTCGTTATCGATATATCGGAGCCGGACATTAGTTCGGACAGATTTATAAAATTAACCGGAATTCCCTTCAGGTCCCACTGATTGCCCCGCCTGACCTCTGATTCGGCGCAATCTTTACATACCACTCCCCCTTTTTTGAGGCTGAAATAAAAATTATTATGCCTGTTCGCGCACGAACATGCCGTACAACTGGTAAAATTCGGGAAGATGCCGTTATACCTGAGAAGATGGGAGATAAAATATATCTCGTATTTTAAAAGTATTGTATTAATATTGTTCATGCCGCGGGCATCGGTTATGCCGTTAAGCCCGCTGTACACGGAGCGGATAAGTTTAAAAATATTTTTGTTTTTATCCCTTTCCTGACATAAAACCCTGGAAATTTCAATAATTTTGGAAATAAAAAGATAAGCGTCTATATCCTTCCGTATGTTCTTGTAATCCTCCACCAATTCTACTTCGTATAGTATGTCGATGGTCATACCGGGTTTTTCATAAAATTTAATCTTTGTAAGCATGGCGGGTTCAAGCTTGCCGAGAAACCTTTTCCTGCTCTTCCTGGCATTGTTGGCAAAGCAGGTAATCCTGCCGTAATCTTCGGTGACGTAACCCAAAAGAAGATCGGCTTCGTTCATTTTTTTCGCGTATATTACAAAAGCGTTTGTGGAATGAAGCTTCATTGTCCGGAATGAAATATTATAAAAATTCCAGTTATTATTACAAAAACCCCTATCCATCTCTTGAGGCTTACTTCTTCCTTAAGGAATATTCTCGATAAAAGCACCACGATAACGTAGCCGCTTGAAAGCATTGGATACGCAACTGAAAGCGGAAGCCTTGAGAGGGCCATCAGGTAAAATACGGTGGCAAGAAAAAGCATTATAAGCGCGGCGAATATATAAGGATTTAAAAAAACAAAAAATGATTTCACGCCAATTTTCAAATGGCTTTTTTTAATTTTCCCGGAGCCTATTTTTTGCAAAACCTGCCCGACGGATGTAAATAATACGGCCAGAAACATGAAGATATAGATTTTAATAAGCATTAAGAAATATACCTTCTAAGATTCGCGAGCTCGGTATAGGTGGACAGGACAAAAACATTCCCGCGCTCCTCTTTTTTTCTTTCGTGTATTCCCGCGATATATTTTAAGGATTTTTTCATGTCGTGCTCGACGGTGATTTTTTCTTTACCAATGCCTGCCGTTTTTAATCTTACCGCCATATCAAAGGGCCTTAAGCCGGTAATAACAATATTACCAAAAATTTTTACAAAAGGTTCGAAATTAACGTCCCAGATCCATGAAACGTCTCTTCCGTCCGCGTCCCTGTCTGAAAAAGCAAAGAGGGCGTCAACGGATTTTAGTCCGCTGCCGGCTATCTTTTCAAGTACCCTGTCGAACCCGGAGGGATTCTTGACAAGGTCCACGTTTATTTCCATTCCCCTGTACGAGCCCTTATAAGAGCGTCCATACCTTGTCCTAAAATTTTCGAACGAATTTCCAATAGCCGCTTCAGGAACATTAAACTTTGAGAGGACCGCGTACGCCGCTAAATAGTTCGCCATGTTATAATCGCCTTCGACAGATGGCTTGAAGGAAAGCGATTTGCCCGTATCCCCGTCTGAAATTGTTTTGTAACCGCCTGGAGCCGAACCGGCCGATATACGGGGGGATGGATTTTGAAACCCGCATTTGCCGCATCTGAACTTTAACAGGAATATGTTCCCGGCACTGCCGGTATATTCAAGGATATTTCCGCAGTTTGGACATGCCATCGCGTCCGCGGGGACAAGGGGGGAGCTATTCCATGCACCCTTTGCGGGGCGGGCAGCTGCCTGTTCCTGAGACGCGTTTTCAATGAAACCATAATATAACGCATGATTATTAAGCCCGTATCCGATAGACGAGGCCAGGGGCTCATAAGACGGCAGGACAAAAAACGGATTGTACCGGAGCGCTTTCACCGCGTTTTTAATTTCGGTGACAGTTGTATTTACTTCACCGTATCTGTCAAGCTGGTCCCTGTACAGGTTTGTAACGACTATGACCTCGGGCTTAAGCCTGGAAACAATGTAGGGAAAAATCTTTTCGTCCGTCTCCGCCACCAGAAATTTTGAGTTGAATCTGAAATTAAGCCCATATCCTCCCATAATTGCCCCGAAAATCCCGTTGGGCATATTAGCGCCATTCAGGTTGGCGCATACCGTTTCACCGGAGGCTTTAAGACCTTCCGCTATGAGGTTTGACGCGGTGGTCT
This sequence comes from bacterium, assembly GCA_021806885.1. GTDB lineage: Bacteria > SZUA-79 > SZUA-79 > Acidulodesulfobacterales > Acidulodesulfobacteraceae > JAKAPT01. The sequence goes on from JAKAPT010000008.1 coordinate 30,115, forward strand.
TGCCATTTGTCCCTGTCACAATTATTATATGGGTATTGCCTGAGGTTACGTCCCTCGAAAGATCATCAAATATATTCCTGTCCAATATTTTTAACAGATGAGCGGGAAGAACACCCCCCTGCCTCATGAAAATTTTATTAAGAATAAATTTCAGGAAAAAATAGATTATAATTTCAAATTTTTCTTTAAAACTTAAATACATAATAAATTTAATTAATTACAAAATTATTTATAAATATCAATAAGTTAGAAGTGATTAAAAATTAATCAAAATGATTAACTCATTAATTTTTCTAACAAACTTTAATTTAAGAATAAAGGGTTTCAAAAAAAATTAACAGATTTTGTGGAATTGTCATGAACCCTTTATAAATTTCTTAATTTTTTCAACCGCTTCCATGGCATCCTTTGCGTAAATGTCGGCGTTTATTGAATTTGCGTAATCCTCTGTTACGACAGCCCCGCCAACCATTGAGAATGCCTTTATGCCATGTTCCTTTAACTCCTTTATAACGCGTTCCATTTCCCCGACGGTCGTCGTCATAAGGGCGGAAAGTCCCACAAAGGTCACGTTATTTTTTTTCGCCTCTTCTATAATCCTCTCCGTTTTAACATTTCTTCCAAGGTCTATTACTTCATAACCGTTATTCTCGAGGAGCATGGATACGATATTTTTCCCTATGTCATGGACGTCCCCTTCAACGGTGGCCATTAATATTCTTGGGCCTGTAAGCGACAAGCTTTTGGGAACTTCCTCTTTAATTCTTGAAAAAGCGATTTTCATTGCTTCAGCGCTCTCCATAACCTGCGGCAGGAAATAAATGTTTTTGTTAAACAACCTCCCTACCTCCTCCAGTGCCGGAATAAGGTATTTGTTGCCTATCTCCAGCGGAAGCACGCCGCCTCTAAGCAGGTCTTCGACGTAAAAAACGACATTTTCCTTTTCGCCCCGAAGAACGCTTTCATAAAGTTTTTGCCCGGAAGACTTGTTTTGCCGCTCTGGATTACAGGCGTTTTTTTCGGAACTGAAATTTTTAGCCGCAACAGAGTATTTATTTATGTAGTTCTTAAAGAGAAAATCCTTTCCCAGAAGTCCCGAGGACGCATAAAATCCCGCCATAATGAACTCATCTCCGGGATTCGCTATTGCGGCGCTTAAACCCTCCTTAAGGCAAAGCGCGAGAAAGGCGGCATTGATGTAAGGCCTGCGCGGGAGACCGAAAGAAACGTTGCTTACGCCAAGAACCGTGGGAAGGTTAAGCATGCCCCTGTTCTTCGCGAGGGCTTCCAACGTTATCACCGCCTTTTCCTGGCCGGCGCTTGCGGGAAGCGTAAGAAGGTCTATAATAATATCGTATGGCTTTATTCCATAATCTATAAGCCTTTGGTAAATTCTGTATGCTACCTCGATCCTTTTTTCAGGTGTTTCGGGTATTCCTGAATCGTCGAGCGAAAGAATCAAAACAGCCGCTCCGTATTTTTTAACCAGGGGCATTATTCTTTCTATTTTTTTTTCTTCCCCGCTTATGGAGTTAACAAGCGGCTTCCCCGGATAAATCATCAGGGCTTCTTCTAGCGCGCCTGGATCTGACGAATCTATCGCGAGGGGGACATTTACGACCGATGTGGCGGCAACAATACCCTTTTTCATAAGAATAGACTCGTCTGTCCCGGGCACACCGACATTTAAATCCAGCATCGCGGCACCAGATTCAACCTGTTTTATGGCAGCTTCCCTTATGTAATTAGTCCTGCCATTTTTAAGCTCTTCTATGAATTCCTTTTTGCCTGTCGGGTTTATCCTCTCACCGATTATAATTGGGGGGTGGTTATAACCGCACGCTACGAAATCTGTCCTCGAAGTAATAAGAAGACCTTTTTCTTTTTTTATTCCTTTCTCCGGAAGCCTTGCCAGATTAACCTTCGATACCTCTGACGAAAGGGCTTTAATAAAGGTTTCATCGCTGCCGCAGCATGAAGAAATAATTCTTACGCCTATAAGCGCGAGTTCCTCGACGAGCGCGGTAAAATCCTCCGGCTTGCCGGGAAAGACGGTTTTGCCGTCCATGAGCTTTGGCAGGCCCGCATTTGGCTTTGAAATAAATGGGACATCCGTAACGGAAGCCATCTTCTTTATTATTTCGTAAATCCCGGCCGGACCTACGGAACAGTTCGCGCCGATGACATCCGCGCCAAGACTGTCCGCTGTTATCGCGAAAACCTCCGGCGTTGTTCCCAGTATTGTCCTGAAGGTTTCATCGAACGTCATCATGGCGACAATAGGTTTATCGCACAATTCTTTCACTGCGATTATGGCGCTTCTTACCTCCTGCAGGTCTATCATGGTCTCCAGCTGAAATATATCCGCGCCCGCTTCAAGCCCGGCCCTTACCTGCTCCTTGTATATTTCAACGCTTTCCTTGAAAGTAATATCGCCTACGGGGTATATAAATTTTCCCGTGGGTCCAAGGGACATGGCGGCAAGGATATTATCGCCAAACGCATCTTTAATGGCTTTTACGGCGTTGAAGTTTACTACATGAAGTCTGTCCGCCAGCCCGTATTCGGCAAGCTTTATCCTGTTTCCCCCGAAGGTGTTGGCTACAATGATTTCGCTTCCCGCGTTACGATATCTTTCATGAACGTCTTTTACGTGCTTGATTTTTTCGGATATGTTAAAACTTTCGGGAATAAGGCCTTTAGGAAGAAGGTTTTGGGCCTGGAGCATGGTTCCCATCGCCCCGTCGGAAAGCAGTAATCTCTTTTTTAATTCCGCCCTGAAATCTTTAATCATTTGTTTTATGTGAAATCGGAAATAATGCCTATGTTCTCAATATTCATGTTAAGAAACTTGCCGCCAAGCTCCACAAACCTGCCCGGATCGTCCGAAACGAAAAATTGGTTAATGCCGGAAACTTCTCCCTCTTTCAACATATTCTCTTTTTCAAGAAAATTTTTTATGAAAAGGGCTGCTTCCACGCCTGAGTCTATTATTTCCATACCCTTGCCGACGACCCCCTCTATCAGGTCTTTAATAATAGGGTAATGCGTGCATCCAAGAACAAGGCAGTACGGGTTTTCCTGTTTCACGGGATCAAGATAATAACTTACTATCCTTTTCGCTATATCCCTTCCAAAGCCGTTTCCGGTCCCAAGGCCTAACCCCTCCTCGACAATAGGGACAAGCAGGGGACAGGATTTTTCTATCACTTTACCGAAAGCCAATCCCCGATTTTTAAATTCCTGTAAAATAGCCCTGGAATAGGCTGTGCTTTTAATAGTTGCTTGCGTTCCTATGACGGCTATAGTACGGCCACCGGAAACCGCCGCGGCCTTCTTTGCCCCAGGCTCTATAACTCCGAACACTGGAATTTTTACTTCCCTCCGCAAATCATCCATTGCAAGGCTTGAAGACGTATTGCAGGCTATAACTATAATTTTTACGCCCTTCCGGATTAAAAACCCCGATATCTCCTTAGAGTATTTTATTATGGTTTCTTTAGACTTGTTGCCGTAGGGAACCCTTGCCGTATCTCCAAAATAAATCAGGTCCTCGCCGGGAAGTATTTTCCTTATTTCTTTAAAAACCGTGAGCCCCCCAAGGCCGGAGTCAAATATTCCTATTGGACTTCTGTTTGGCATGCGAGTTTATTGAAAATATTAATAGTATTTACGTGGATATTCTGATAAAATATATTATTATTATAATTAATTAATTCCGGTATATCAAACAAATAAATGTCCCCGGGGAAAGGCAGGTTTTTCGATAAAAGGTTTGACGTCCAGAAAAAAGAGAACATCGACGTCAATGCGCTGGAAACGCTTCCGTTCGATTATCCGCAGGGTAACACAACCGTTACCATCGGGACAAAGGAATTTACCTCTGTTTGCCCATGGTCGGGATTACCCGACACCGCAGAGCTTTTAATCACTTATATTCCCGATAAAAAACTGGTTGAAATGAAATCCCTTAAATACTACCTTCTTTCTTTCAGGAACGTGGGTATTCTTCAGGAACATGCGGCAAACAGAATATTAAAGGATTTAAGCGCTCTCTTAAAACCTAAGTTAATGGAAATTGAGGCAAGGTTTGAATCGAGGGGAGGACTTAACACGATAGTAAGGGCGAGTTATAGCGCTCGAAAAGCAAGGCTGCCCCGCTCTAAACGACGAAGCCTTTAAGCTCTTCTATGTCTTTCCTGGCGCCTGTTTCAAGGGCGTCGTCAATCTTCGTCCCATTCCGGTCTGAAATTTCCCGAAGGGATACGCCATAACGATTTATCAAGGCTATATCGAGAAGGTAATCGCAAAAGGAAAAGTTTTTGGGAAGAAAACTTCCGTGGAGATATGTGCCAAAAAAATTGTTTGTCCTTGCGCCTTCCGTTCCATCCTCACCGTTGTTTCCGTAACCTTTGAGAACCGTCCCTAGGGGTTCTTGATTTTTTTCCAGATATGTCCTCCCCCCATGGTTTTCAAATCCAACCAGCGTAAACCCCGTTGCCTCGAACCTTGCGGCAATGTTCCCCGTAAGCCTGGGAGAACCGGACTGCGTGTATCCCTTGAATATTGAAATTCCCTTCATCGTCTTTCCGTCAGCAGCCCTGTAATAATCGCACAGAAGCTGGTAGCTGCCGCAAATAGCAAGCATTATCCTGTTTTTATCGAGCGCTTTTCTAATATTATCTTTTTTGTTTAAGAAGAAATCCGCGTAGATTAAAACCTGCTCCGCGTCCTGGCCCCCGCCCATAAAAACGATGTCGGTCGTATCGGGGTTGAAATTACCTTTCAGGGATATATTTTCCACTTTGACATCTATTCCGTAGAGGGACGCCCTGTATTTAAAATAAAGGATATTTCCCCTGTCGCCGTATATATTCATTATCTCAGGATAAATGTCCGCCGCGTTCAGCTCAAAGCTTTTATTCTTGCCCATATGAATTAATATTATACTAAATTAAGGGGAGGTTTAAAACGAATGCTTCAAGGCTATGCCGATCGCGGCGATAAGACCGCCTATCAGAAACCCTATCAATGAACCGTTTATTCTTATATACTGGAGATCGCTTCCTATCTTTGATTCTATCTGTCTTATAAGTTCTCTTGTTTCGAGACTTTCCAGGTTTTTCTTCACAAGATCTTTTATGCGGCCATGGTTAAGCAACATTATGTTTATGACAGAATCCTTTAAAAAACCGTTTGCCTTTTCCCTGTATTTCACGAGGAACGATTTCGATTTTTCCGACACTTCATTGAATTTGCGGGAAAATTTATCCCTGTTTAGAATATAAGAACGGTTCTTAATTATCCAATCGTTAATGAAACCCGATATCAGTTCAGATAGTTTCAATTTAATATCGTTATCGTACGGCCCGAGAAATGCCCTGATTCCCTTGCCGTCAACGCTTAAATAATCAAGAATAGCATTTTTTAGGCCTTCTTTTGTGTTGCCGTCACTCAGATATATGATAATTTTATTTTTAAGGGGCTCCCATCCTGATACGATAAGGGACTTTATTTCATCCTGAAGACCCTCTTCCAGAGAGGAACTCCCCAGTAAATCCCTGGTTACAAGATCCGTCAGGAATTCCTTGTATCCCCTGGCAGTTTCTCCCCAGGGCTCATTCTTTATCTCATCCATAAGCTCTTCAATTTTCTCTTCGAGCGTTATAATAATATTTTCAGAAATGGAATCGGTATTTATGACATTAACCGTCTCCAAAAGGGAAACGATAGCTGATTTAAACCTTCCCTGCTTTTTATAATTTTCCTGGAGAAAGAGGGAAATCTCGTATTTTATTTTCTTCTTGATTTTAGAATTGTTGTCATGGATAAAATTTTTGAGCATGCCCCCCGTGTATAGCAGGGTTCCATTGAAATTTTTATCGATAAGATCTAAGACAAACTTTTTTATAAAATCGTTTTCCGAAATCGCATTTTTTATCTCATTGGAAACATTTTCGGATAATTTTATTGCGTCCAGGGAATTCAAAAAATCTCTTGCTACAGTCTCGTTAAAAAACGAATAGGCGCCTCCCCACATGTCGCTCCGGACAAATTCCTCAATGCTTTTTTCTATCGCCTTGGAAAGGTCCTCGCGGGAAAGGAATATTAAGATTTTTTCTTTTAAACCTTCCTTAAACCGGCTGGATTTTGAATATTTAAGGAAAACGAGAAGGTATTTCCTCACAATAGACTGGATGGTTCTTTTCCCTCTTCTTACGACAATTTTTTTTCCGCCGCTGATTTCATCGCTTTCGTTTTTAATATAAATTTTATTTTCATAATAGTTTTCAATTATATTTATGAAATCCAGACCTTCTATCTGGTTCTTAAGAAATCTTTTCGAAAGCCAGTTGTTGCTTACGGCCTCGGCTATCGAATTGATTATTTTTTCTCGGTTATTTTCTATAAGATTGGTGTGGGGAATGGGAAGGCCAAGGGGTTTCCCGAAAAGCGCGGTTACCGCGAACCAGTCGGCTAGTCCGCCCACGAGACCCGCCTCCGAAGCCATTTTAACAATATAATCAGGCACCCCATAAGAGGTAAAAAACTGGGCAATAATATAGATTATTAGCAAAATAACCAGAATTACGGCCGGTATCACCTTGTTCTTATAGTCTCTATTTACATTTGCCATAAATGCTGTTATTCTTTTGTTATTCTTTTAATGAGAATATACTAATGATTTTACATCATTTAATACTGCAAAAAATAGAGGAAATTAAAAAAACCGGGTTTTACAGGGAAATACCGGATTTTGAACAAACCTGCAGAAATAATCCCCCTGGAAATAAAAAAAAAATCATAAACCTTGCCGCAAACGACTACCTTAATCTTTCTTCGAACAAAGACGTTATTAAGGCGGCTCAAGACGCCCTCGAAGATTGCGGGGCCTCCAGTTCATCCTCATTTTTAATCTATGGCCATTCAAGGCTTCACAGGAAACTTGAAGAACTTCTCTGCCGCTTTAAAGGAGGCTATGAAAAATGCATCCTTTATCCTTCAGGCTACCAGGCAAACGGCGGGGTTATAAGGGCCCTGACCGGTCTTTCACCATTGAATACGTTTATAATATTCGACGAGTTGTCCCATGCCTCGATAATAGACGGGGTGCTCTCGTCCGGCACCCGTTTTAAAAGCTTCCGGCATAACGACCTTAATCATCTTGAACAGATACTGAAAAAGAACAAGGGCGCGGAAAACAGCAAAGCGGTAAAAATTATCATAACTGAAGGTGTTTTTAGCATGGAAGGCGATATACCGGATTTGCCCGGTATTTTATATCTTTGCGAAAAATTTGACGCAGAT
>JAKAPT010000057.1 GCA_021806885.1 bacterium
GTCGTCTATACCCTTAACCCTCTGTCTTATGCTCTCGATAAAACTATAAAACTCGAACGGCGTCGCGTATCCCACGGTATCGGGTATGTTGACCGTCGTAGCGCCGGCAGATATGACGCCGTCTATGACGTGACATAAAAAATCCAGGTCGCTTCTCGAAGCGTCTTCGGCAGAAAATTCGACCTTTTCAACAAAAGATTTGGCGTATTTAACCATTCCAACAGCCTTTTCATAAAGCTCGTCCTTTGTCATTTTAAGCTTATACTTAAGATGCAAATCGGATGTGGCGATGAAGGTATGGATAAGAGGTTTTTCGGCATTTTTCAACGCGGAATAAGCCCTGTAAATATCTTTTTCCCTGGCCCTGGCGAGACCGGCAATTTCAACGCCTTTTATCTCCCCGGCAATTGCTTTCACGGCTTCAAAATCTCCCTCGGAAGCGATGGGGAAACCGGCTTCAATAACATCGACGCCCAGCCTGACAAGCTGCCTTGCCATGTTTAATTTTTCTTCAATATTCATGCTTGCCCCGGGAGATTGCTCTCCATCCCGAAGCGTCGTATCAAATATTTTAATTTTTCTTATCATATACGTTGAATTAATGCGGTTTATTCGTTTTTAGCGCCTAGCCTTATCTTAACATTATCCCTGTAAAAATACAACACGGGCGATATAAACGTGTATATAAAAAAAACCACAAAAATGGAGATATCAGGTTTAGCGATTATAACTATTAAGGACAGGGATAAAAGGGCAAGGATTTCGAATGGCCTTCTTTTGAACACGCTTAAATCCTTCATTGCAAAATAGCCGATATTGCTTATCATCAAAAGCCCCGTTAATATCATCAAAATAATCATTATAACGCTTACGGTGGAATTACCCATTGAAAGGCTTTTCATGAAAAATACGGAAGAAACAGCCATTCCCGCAGCCGCGGGGGAGGGAAGCCCGCTGAATTTTTTGTATTCGACCGAGTTGACCTGTACGTTAAACCTGGCGAGTCTCAGGGCCGCTCCAAAGAGATAGACAAATACGGAAGCCCATCCTATCTTGCCATATGGAAGGAGAAACCATTCGAATAATAAGATGGAAGGGGCTACGCCGAAAGCGATTAAATCGGAAAGGGAATCGTATTCTATCCCGAATCTTGAGCTTGAATTGGTAAGTCGCGCTACCTTTCCATCCACTCCGTCGAGGACAATGGAAAGTATAATAAGCCATCCCGCTATATAAAATCTTCCATTTAATGAATTTATAATCGAATAAAAACCAGAAAAAAGCGAAAGACTGGTAAGTAAATTCGGAAGGAGAAAAACCCCTTTTGTCATGCTGTTTTTATATATGTTTGAGATAGGGTTTTTTTGATTTTTATAAGGACTTTTTATCATAATCTACCCAGAATAGTTTTCCCTGAAAAAACTTTATCGCCCACTTTTACATAGTTTTCAAAACCCTGAGGAAGATAAACATCGAGTCTCGAGCCATATTTTATAAGTCCAAATCTTTCCCCTGCTTTTACAATATCTCCTTCTTTAATCCTGCAGACAATTCTTCTTGCGACAAGACCCGCGATCTGAACGAAGGCAATCTTTTTTTCTTTATGGGCAAGGATTATCCCGTTATATTCATTTTCCATCGACGCTTTATCGAGATTTGCCGAGAAAAATTTTCCTTTATTATATATTATCTTTTCAACCCTGCCGCTTAAAGGCGTCCTGTTTACGTGTACATTAAAAAGGGACATAAAAATACTTATTTTTATCACATTAGCCTTGAGAAACCTGCCGTCAAAAACCTCCCCCAAAAAAATAACCCTGCCGTCGGCAGGGCTTATTATCTCCTCTTCTTTGGGGAAAACCCTTCTTTCCGGATCCCTGAAGAAAAAAACATTAAAAACAAATAATATAAAAAATAAAATAAAAAGGGCTAAAAACCACGGAACACCCCGATAAGCCGCTGCAGCCGGACCGGGTTTCATCTCCCGCCCTGAACTAAAATAATACAGAAACAAAAAAGCAAAGGATAAAATCAATGACAGGATTATAAAGATTAGCCCATCCTTTGCTATATATTTCATAAAACATCAATTGTTAATTTTTTGATTTGTCGACTAATTTATTTTTGCTTATCCAGGGCATGAGGGATCTTAGCCTCTTCCCGACCCTTTCAAGCTGGTGTTCCTCCCCGTTTCTTGTCATCGCGTTAAAAGAGGCTTTATTCGCGACGTTTTCGAGCATCCATTCGGTAGCGAATTTTCCGGATCTTATCTCCTCAAGTATCCTTTTCATTTCCGCCTTAACCCTCTGGTCCACGACCCTTGGTCCCCGCGTGAGATCTCCATACTGCGCCGTATTGCTGACGGAATACCTCATGTTGGATATTCCGCCCTCGTAAATCAGGTCGATGATAAGCTTCATCTCGTGGATGCATTCAAAATACGCGCTTTCCTCCTGGTATCCGGCCTCCACGAGGGTTTCGAAACCGGCCGTCATAAGCGCGGTCAACCCGCCGCAAAGAACTGCCTGCTCTCCAAAAAGATCTGTTTCCGTTTCTTCCCGGAATGTCGATTCAAGTATGCCGGCCTTGCCGCCGCCAATGGCCGCGGCATAAGAGAGCGCCATCTTTTTCGTATTTTTTGAATAATCGTTATATACGGCAATAAGATCGGGAACACCGCCGCCTTTTTCGAATTCATGCCTTACCAGGTGGCCTGGCCCCTTAGGCGCGACCATGAAAACATTAACCTCTTTCGGGGGAACTATCTGTCCAAAGTGGATACTGAACCCATGCGCGACCGCAAGATATTTGCCGGGCTTGAGTTTCGGCTCTATCTCGCTTTTATAAACCTTGCCGTGAATCTCGTCGGGCAAAAGTATCATGATAATATCCGCCTTTTCTGAGGCCTCAGAGACGCTATATACCTTGAAACCGGCTTTTTTTGCTTTTTCAAATGAGCTTCCGTCTTTCCTGAGTCCGATGATAACGTTCACGCCGGATTCCTTAAGGTTAAGGGCATGGGCATGACCCTGGGAACCATAACCTATTATTGCAACGGTTTTTGATTTAATTAATTTTAAATCAGCATCCTTCTGGTAATAAATGTTCATTCAAACCCCCTAATTATATATGTATTGATAATATTCAACTTGATTTTTTTGACCGCGGCATCGCGATTGTACCAGCCTTGACAATATCCTTTATGCCCATAGGTTTTAAAACGTCTATAAGGGACTCTATCTTTTTCTCCGAACCCGTTACCTCTAATGTGTAGGAATTTTTAGACACGTCGATTATACGCCCGTTAAATATGTCCTTTATCCTGAAAACATCCGCCCGGGTGGTTTCATCGGCATTTACCTTAACAAGGACGGTCTGCCTGACCACGGAGTCCTCGTCCGTAAGCTCCTGGACCTTTATGACGTTTATAAGACGGTTAAGCTGTTTTGTAATCTGCTCAAGTATATAGGAATCTCCGGATGTCGTGATTATTATTTTGGACTCATTTTTTTCAAGGGTTTTGGCCACGCTTATGCTGTCAATATTAAAACCCCTGGCAGAAAATAACCCCGCAACCCTCGTTAGGACACCTGATTCATTTTCTACAAGAATAGACAAAATATGGGTTTTATCCATAATATTAAATCCTAAGGTACATTAAACTTAAACAAGCAACATTCCTGTAATCGGAGCACCAGGGGCAACCATCGGATAGACGCTTTCTTCCCTGGCAACCACGAAATCCATTATCACGGGCTTTTTAACCGAAAGGGCCTTTTTAATCACCCCCTCGACTTCTTCGGGTTTGGTTGCCCTCAAACCCACCGCGCCATACGCTTCGGCAAGCTTGACAAAATCAGGATTGACATTCATTTCAGAAAAAGAATACCTTTTGTCGTAAAACAATTCCTGCCATTGCCTTATCATCCCCAGAAAATTATTATTTATGATTGCTATTTTAACAGGCAGGTTAAACTGGACCGCGGTGCCTAATTCCTGTATATTCATCTGTATGCTGCCGTCGCCTGCGATGTCAAAAACCGTTTTATCCGGACGGGCAACCTGGGCTCCTATGGCCGCGGGAAAACCGTAACCCATAGTGCCAAGTCCTCCAGAAGTCAGTAATGTTCTTGGGTTTTTAAATTTGTAAAACTGGGCAGTCCACATCTGGCTCTGTCCTACCTCGGTACATATTATAGCATCGCCGCCCGTAAGTTCATATATTTTTTCTATAACAAACTGGGGCTTAATCACGTCCGTCATTTTGTATGAAAGCGGATGTTCATACTTCCACGCGTTAATTTCTTCCAGCCATTTAAGCCTTTCATACCTGCCGGATTCTATTTCTTTGTTTTTCCCGTTCAGCATCTCAAGCATGCTGTTCAGAACGGATTTAACATCTCCAACGACCGGTATATCTATTTTTACATTTTTTCCTATCGAAGAAGGGTCTATGTCAATATGGGCGAATCTTGCATCCCTGCCAAATTCTTCAACCTTTCCGGTAACCCTGTCGTCAAACCTCGCCCCCACGGCTATTATGAAATCGGCGTTGCTTATAGCCATATTGGCGGGATATGTCCCGTGCATGCCGAGCATTCCAAAAAACAGGGGGTGTTCGGATGGAAAACCCCCAAGCCCCATAAGGGTCGAAGTTACAGGTATGTCAAGTAATTCCGCTACCTCTTTGAGCTCCGTGCCTGCATTAGATAAAATTACCCCCCCGCCTATATAAAATAAGGGTCTTTGGGCCTTTAATATTTCGTTAACCATCCTGGATATCTGCACATGGTGACCGAAATAGGTCGGATTATAGCCTTTAAGTTCAACATCTGCGGGGTATTCAAACTCTGTTACGCTTGATGTTATATCTTTAGGAATATCTATAAGAACGGGGCCGGGCCTTCCCGTGGAGGCTATATAAAAAGCCTCTTTTATGGTTTTTGCCAGGTCCTTTATATCCTTTACAAGGTAGTTATGTTTTGTGCAGGGCCTCGTTATTCCTACTGTATCCGCTTCCTGAAAGGCATCGTTGCCGATGAGATTCGTGGGAACCTGGCCTGTAAGTATAACCATTGGAATTGAATCCATGAACGCAGTGGCAATTCCGGTTATGGTGTTCGTAGCTCCCGGACCGGACGTAACAAGGGCGACTCCAATCTTTCCGGAGGCCCTGGAATATCCGTCGGCGGCATGGGCGGCACCCTGTTCATGCCTGACCAGTATATGTCTGATTTTATCCTTATAATTCAGGAGCTCGTCATAAATATTTAAAACAGCTCCTCCGGGATATCCAAAAATGGTATCGACTCCTTCCCTTATAAGGCTTTCTATAATAATCCTGGACCCGGTCATCAATTCTTTTTTGGCATAGGAGGTAGACTGACGCTGGCCAGCGGCTTGTTGAACCTCGTTTCGTTTTGTTTCTGTTTTCATTTTTTTATCCTTTTATTGACAATTGCCCCTTCATCTGCCGAAGAAACCATATCGGCGTATCTCGATAAATAACCGTAATCTATTTTTTTAGGTTTTTTAATAAGGTTGGACTTCCTGCCCTGAAGCTCCGCCGGAGGCAAAAGGACATTCAGTTTTCTTTCCGATATGTCTATCTCTATCATGTCTCCGTTATTAACAAGGGCTATGGGTCCCCCTTCCTGTGCCTCAGGAGAAATATGTCCGATGCATGGACCGCGGGTTCCGCCCGAAAAACGGCCGTCCGTAATCAAAGCAACCTTATTTCCGAGTCCCATTCCAACTATTTGAGAAGTGGGGGCAAGCATTTCCCTCATCCCCGGCCCTCCCTTTGGCCCTTCATACCTTATCACAACAACATCGCCTTCTTTTACGCCTTGAGATGAAATAGCCTTCATTGCCTCTTCCTCGCTGTCGAAAACAACGGCCCTTCCGGTAAACTTCATCATATCCTTTTCTACGCCGCTTGATTTTATTATCGCGCCGTTAGGGGCGAGGTTCCCGAAAAGTACCGCTATTCCGCCTTCATTCCTGTAAGGATTATCGATTTTTCGTATTACATCATTATTCACAAAGTTGACCCCTGAAATAATCTGTCCTATATCGACCCCGCTCACAGTAACGGATTCTTTATTTATTATCGTCCTTAGCTCGTATAATAAGGCGGGTATGCCGCCGGCATAATCAAGATCTTCCAGAAAATACTCTCCCGCAGGCCTTAAACTCGTTAATTGGGGGGTTTTCCTGGAAATCTCGTCAAACAGTTTTAAATCAAGCTTTATACCTGCCTCGTTAGCTATGGCAAGAAGGTGAAGAACGGAATTTGAAGAGCCCCCCAGCGCCATATCGACCATTATCGCGTTTTTTAAGGCATCCTGCGTGACAATACCCCTCGGGAGCAGATTTCCTTTTACAAGATCCACCGCTCTTGCGCCGCTTTCGAAGGCTATGCGCTTTTTTAAGGCAGATCCTGCAAGACCGGTTCCGGCGCCGGGCATGGACATTCCCATGACCTCGGTGAGGCATGCCATTGTGTTTGCGGTGTATAATCCCTGGCAGGAACCCTGGCCCGGGCAGGCGCATGATTCAAGATCCATCAATTCCTGCTCGGATATTTCCTTAACCCTGTATTTGGCCACAGCCTCGAAGGTATCCCTAACAAAAGAGAGCCTCTTTCCATGATAATGGCCCGAGAGCATGGGGCCGGCGGTTACAATTATAGCGGGAATATTAAGGCGCAAAGACGCCATCAGCATTCCGGGCGTAATCTTGTCGCAATTTGTAATAAGAATAAGCCCGTCAAGGCAGTGAGCTTCGGCGATAGTTTCGATTAAATCGGCTATCAGCTCGCGTGAGGGAAGGGAATAATGCATTCCCGTATGTCCCATCGCGATACCGTCGCATATACCCGGAATGCCGAAGACAAACGGATGGCCGCCATTGCTGTAAACGCCATTTTCTGCAGCCCTTTCAAGATCCCTTATGCCAACGTGACCCGGAATTAAATCAGTAAAACTTGAGGCGATGCCGATAAACGGCTTCTTCATTTCGCTCTTTGTAATTCCGGTTGCGTAAAGCAAGGACCTGTGGGGGGTCCTGTCAACCCCTTCTTTGATATTATTACTTTTCATATCTAAAATTTATTCCTAATGGTTTTATCCTTGATTATCTTTTTCATCACGTCATTACCATGGAGCTTCTTAAGCTTAAGTTCTTTAATGGTTTTTTGTTCCTCGGGGGTCAAAAAAGGCTTTGTTGAAAATTTGGATAGAATTCTGTCTATTTCAAGGTGTTCATGGTAAATTTTTTTAAAATTTTCGTCCGAGTTTATAAGAAGTTCTGCGACTTTTCTTTCGGTCTCATCAAGAAATTGCATAAAAGCCTCCATTTAATAACAATTTATATTTTATACAAAATATAATAAGAATAAAAGTGGTTCCCGCCTCTCGGTTCAAAAAGGCCCTTCGGAATAGATATAAACGGGTGATAACTCAAAATTGTATTTCAAATCATTATTTATGCCGCTTTCAAGAAAGTATTTTGCCGCGGCAAACGGTAATTTTCTTAAATCGAAGAAGAGTTTTCCGGAAGCGGTTCCTTTAAAATCTTCCTCAGCCTTTTCATACTCATGCCGGGCCGCGTATCCAAAAACCATTGCAGTATCGTTTCCAAGCCTGTTTCTCAGTGAGATTATCTCGGCGGTACTTAACCTGCCGGCCCTTAGATATTCCCCGATTTTACCGCCCTTAATTTCGTAAACGGCAATGTAATAATCCCCCCTCCCCGCATGTTTGACAGCAATTATAAATTTTGAACCTGAACATTTTTCCATAGACGAATAGGCGCAGGCGAAAAGGCTTCCCAGTCCTATAATATTCAAGTTAAAAATATAAGAAAGCGTTTTTGCTATGACAAGGGCAACTCTCACGCCTGTATAGGAACCGGGTCCGAGCAGAACCGAAATCCCTTTTATATCTTTAAGCCGCAATTTTTCTGAATCGAATATTTCATTAAATTGCTTAAAAATTACCACGGAATGATTCTCATGGAAATCCGAAATGGATTCGGATATCACGTTAAACCCTTCATCCATTATCAATATATTGGAATACCCGCTCGAGCTGTCAAGGGCCAAAACCGCCATAAATTAAGTTTTAAGGATCCTCAAGACGTCATTATAAGAAACGAATAATAATAATAACATTAAAAGGGCGAAACCTATTTTTGTCGCGGTCTCTTGAATCCTTGCGCTAACAGGCTTTCTTTTTATCATTTCAATGACCGAAAAAAATAATGACCCCCGTCCAGGGCGGGAATAGGGAGAAGATTAAAAAAGCCTACTAAAACACTGATAACCCCAATAAAATGGAAAAAATCCGAAATGCCAAGGCTTGCCGCCTTTCCGGAAAACTGAGCAATCAAAATAGGGCCGCCTAACAAACTGCCCGCGGCCACCTGTCCAGAAATAAGGTAAAAAAGACCAAGAACAGTTACATAGATAAAAAACCAAATCTCTTCTAGCGCTGAATACATTGAAGAGAAGAAATTCAGATCGG
>JAKAPT010000058.1:0-2700 GCA_021806885.1 bacterium
TTCCGATCTGATACTGGATAATTTTATATCAAACTTTCTATTATTGTCGGGAGAAAGAAGAAGGGCCTTTACCCAGAGAAACGGCTTTTATCCGCCCCTCTTTTACGTTATTAGCCCCACGATGCACTGCAACCTGAAATGCTACGGCTGTTATTCGGCCAACTATGCCAGGAAGGACTCGCTTTCCTATGAGAAAATAAACCAGATCATAGACGAAGGCAAGTCGTTCGGTATTTTCTTTTACACCATATCCGGGGGTGAACCCTTCATAAGAAAAGACCTGATAGACATATTCGAACGCAATAACGACTGCTTCTTCCAGGTTTACACAAACGGTTCCCTGATAGACGGAAAAATGGCTGAGAAACTTTCCAACCTCGGAAACGTATTTCCCTGCATAAGCGTCGAGGGATTTGAAGACGAGACAAACGAAAGAAGAGGGGCCGGACACTTTAAAAAGGTGGTTTCGGCCATGAATTACATGAAGGACAACGGGATGCTTTTCGGATTTTCGGCTACCGCCACGAGGTCCAATAATGACACGATAGTCAGCGACGAGTTTATAGATTTTTACATAAAACAAGGGTGCTTTCTGGGATGGTACTTTAACTATATACCGATAGGCAGGAAACCCGACCCAAATCTCATGCCTACCCCCGAGCAGAGAAATTACCGCAGGAAAAGGGTAGTCGAGATCAGGGAGACAAAACCTATTGTTGTCGCGGATTTCTGGAATGACGGCGTTCTCTCCCACGGCTGCCTCTCCGGAGGAAGGGTATATCTGCACGTCAACGCGAACGGAGGCGTGGAACCTTGCGTATTCGCGCAATTCGCCGCGGACAACATCTTCGATAAATCGATGGAAGAGATATTGAATTCCATGTATTTTGAATCTATAAGAAGGGAGCAGATGGGCGTAAAGAACAGGCTTCGCCCTTGCATGATAATCGACCACCCGAAGATTCTAAGGAAGGTCGTCGCCGAAGGGAGGGCAGCCGCAACCCAGGAGGGTGGGGATTCCATCATTACGACCCTTAAAGACGACATGGACGAATATTCCAGGAATTACGGAAAAATCGCGGACGAGGTCTGGGAAAAGGAATTTGGAAACGGGAAGTATTTCTATTCATACGACGGCAAGAGATACGAACTTAACGAAGATGATTATTACAGGAGGCAACTCGTGTCTTTGGAAGGCGGAAAGTCAGGCAAACAAGCTCCCGGCGAAAAAGATGTCAGAATTTAAATTCTGACATCTTTTTCCATAAAGAAATAATATATTTTTAGGCGCTTATGTACAATGTTGCATAGGCGCTTTTTTTGTTATAATGGTATGTATGATAGCGGGCATAGTCATACCTAAAAGCGGAACAGGCATAAAATTCAGCTACCTCGTTCCGGAAGAATTAAGAAAAGATTTAAAGATCGGTAAAGCGGTCATTGTCCCTTTCAAGAATAGAACCTCCTGCGGCTATGTTTACGAAATAACTCCCGAAGAAAACCCGGTGCTTCCAAAAATCACCCTTAAAAATATCCTCGCGGTATCGAAGGGCGTTTTTTTTAACGAAACGCACAGGGCGGTATATGATTTTCTCTCATTTTACTATCATGAAAATATATCCCGCGTTTTAGAAACGGTTTTGCCGGGGATTGATGCAAAAGGCTTCGGCCTTCTCGATAAATATTACGAGGAAGCCGCCGCGAGAGGTCCTTCCGGAGAAAGAAGCAAATCCGTTATAACCGGGCCCTCGCATAAACTTACCGAAGCCCAGGGGAATTCGATTGAAAAGATTTCATTGGCTATGGATGAAGGTCTCTACAAGACGTTTCTTGTCCATGGGGTGACGGCCAGCGGAAAGACAGAAATATACTTTAACATTATAGAACATGCCCTCAAATTCGGCAGGCAGGGCATAATAACCGTTCCGGAAATCTTCATTACAAACCAGTTTATTCATCTTATAAAGAAGAGGTTCCGGTCCCTGGTTGACAACGGGGGCTTTGCGGTTTTTCACAGCAAAATATCAAGGAAAGAAAAACTAATAAACCGGTTCAGGATATTAAACGGAGATGTAAAATTAATACTCGGAGCCCGTTCGGCCGTTTTCGCCCCGCTCGTTAACCCCGGCCTTTTGATAGTTGACGAAGAACACGACGGTTCTTATAAACAGCAATCCGGCCTTTTGTATAACGCGAGGGACGTATCGGTATTCCTCGCGAATAAATATCCGTCTATCTGCGTTCTTGGTTCCGCGACGCCATCGCTTGAGTCATATTACAACGCGGTCTATAAAAAGAAATATGAATATATTTACCTTGAAGACAGGGTTAAAGGCAAACATCTCCCCCAGGTTCAGGTGGTAGACCTTAGAAACGAGTTTAAAGAACCGGGGAAAAAATTATTCAAGGATAAAATTCTGTCCGGCACCGCCATTGACGCAATCAAAGATAACCTCTCTCAAAAAAGACAGGTCATACTTTTTTTAAACAGGAGGGGATTTTCTACATTTTTAATTTGCAAATCATGCGGGCACAGGTTTTTATGTAAAAATTGCGCTATCTCCCTTGTGTATCACAGGGGGGAAAATAAGGGATTTCTTGAATGCCATTATTGCGGCTACAAAGAGGACGTCCCGGCCCTTTGTCCCGAATGCGGGAGCGATAATATCGAATCCTACGGAATCGGGGTACAGAAGCTCG
>JAKAPT010000058.1:2710-8353 GCA_021806885.1 bacterium
AAATAAAGTATTTCCTGAGCGAAGACAAAAAGGTTGAAAGAATTGACTCGGATATCGCAAGGGGAAAAAATAAGGGCCAGGAAATTTTTAGAAGGATGAAGAACAATGAAATAGATATCTTGATAGGAACCCAGATAATAACCAAGGGCCTTGATTTTCCTAATGTCGGACTCGTCGTTGTCGTGCTCGCGGACAGCCTTTTAAACTTTCCTGATTTCAGAAGCTTTGAAAAAGCCTTCCAGGTTCTCACGCAGGTTTCGGGGCGGGCCGGAAGGGGTGATTTTAAAGGAAATATTCTTGTCCAGACATTTACCCGGGACAATTACGTCTTAAAATTCAGCGCTTCCCATGACGCGCCTGGATTTTACGAAAAAGAACTTAACGTAAGAAAAGAATACGGATATCCGCCTTTCTCCAGGATAGCGGTAATCAGGCTTATCTCCCGGGACACGGAGAGGATAAAAAAAAATGCCGGTTTATTAAACGAAATCGCGGGTGAAATAATAAAATTAAAAAATTATTCCAATATAAAAGTCCTCGGGCCCTCCCCCTGTCCTATCGAAAAAATAAAAAACAACTTCAGGTACCAGGTTATATTTAAATCCAGCGGCAGCATGTCAAATTTACACGCCCTCCTGGAAGACCTGAAAAGAAACGAAAAAATTTCAAAATATTTTTCGTCAAAAAAATTCATTATAGATGTTGACCCCGACATTCTTGTATGATAATATACACCTACGTAATCCTGAAAAATTTATTTGCTTGGCGAAAGGGGATTAAATGAATAAAGCAGGCTTTATCGAAAGATTTGCCGAAGAAAATAGTATATCGATAAAATTATCCAGGGCCATCGTGGAAAACATTCTTGATTCAGTCAAGGAATCCCTGCGTAATAACAAGAGAATAGAGATCAGGGGTTTTGGTAGTTTTTTCATGAAGGAATACAGGTCCTATTCGGGCCGGAACCCCAAAACAGGCGAGAAAATAAGCGTAGGCAAGAAAATCCTCCCGGTATTTAAGGCAAGCAGAAATTCGAACACCCATTCCGATAATAAAAAGGCGCAATAATTCTTTTCTTTCTTTCGAAAACCAAGCCGGACCAGTTTTTTATGGAAGATAAAAAATCTCAAAGGGTTTATGTTAAAACCTATGGATGCCAGATGAATTTCCATGATTCGGGCATCCTCAGGGAAGGCTTAAAAAAAAAGGGTTTTAGCATATCCTCATCCGCGGCAGAAGCCGATATTATAATCTTTAACACTTGCAGCGTCAGGGAGCATGCCGAGCAAAAGGTGTTTTCGGACATCGGAAGGGTAAAAGGGAAAACGGTCGTTCTCGCCGGATGCCTCGCAACCCAGGTTGTTAAGGGGGGAAGAAAAGGAAAAAAAACCGCCCCCCGCCTCGATTTTTATTTTACTCCCGCCGAGCTTAATTCCATCCCGGATATTCTTGCCGGAGGCGCGGGCACCCGTAACGGGTTGCCTCAACCCGGCTCAAAAAATCCCGATGATGCCTCCTTTAACCGGGATATATCCGAAAAGACCGGAACTATCAAGATTTCGGAGGGTTGCGGCAATTTCTGCTCCTATTGCATAGTCCCTTATGTAAGGGGAACGGAAAAACCCGTTCTTTTCGACGAAATAATTAACTCCGCTAAGAAAATAGTGAAAGAGGGCATAAACGATATACTGCTCCTTGGACAGAATGTGAATTCGTACCATTCGCCGGATGACCCGGGAAAGGATTTTTCATATCTTTTAAAATCCCTGTCCGAAATTAAAGGAATAAAAAAGATTGGATTCATATCCCCCCATCCCAGGGATTTTAACGATAAGGTCATAGGTCTTATCGCCGGAAACGATAAAATATCCAAATCAATCCATCTCCCCCTTCAGTCGGGGTCGGATAAGATACTGTCCTCAATGAAGAGGGGATATACCTCTAAAGATTACATAGCGCTCGCGGAAAGGCTGAGAAAGGCTTGCCCCGATATAACTTTGTCAACGGATATAATAGTCGGCTTCCCGGGTGAAACGGACGAGGATTTCAATATGACCCTGTCCCTCCTGGAAAAGATCGGATTCAATTCAATATTTGGCTTTAAGTATTCCGTCAGGCCTTTTACCGAGGCTTCAAATTTTCCGGACGACGTTCCCCTGGAAAAAAAGAAGGAAAGGCTTCAGGTTCTTTTTGAAAAACAAAACATGATCGTCAATAAAAACCGAATATAAAAGAATTGCTTTAAATAGCGGAATAATATATATTTAGGATATGAAGATTAGCGATTTCCATTCGCACACCATCTTTTCCGACGGCGAACTTGTTCCATCAGAACTTATAAGAAGGGCGATAAATTCCGGCGTGGGCGCCCTCGCGATCACTGACCACGCGGATTTTTCCACTATAGAGCACAACCTTGGTAATTTAAAAAAGGTTTGCGATAAAATTAACGGCTTTTACGGGAATTTCAGGGTGCTGCCCGGCATCGAAATTACCCATGTTCCGCCGGGGCTTATAAAAGACGCCGTAACTCTTTCAAGAAAATCCGGCGCGCTTATAGTCGTCGTTCACGGGGAAACCCTGGTTGAGCCGGTAGAAGAAGGGACTAACCTTGCCGCTTTAAAGGAAGATATAGACATACTGTCCCACCCGGGTTTAATTACGGAGGAAGAGGCGAATCTTGCCGCGAAAAAAGGGATTTTTCTGGAGCTTTCCTTAAGGAAAGGGCACTGCCTCGCTAACGGCCATGTCGCCGCAATGGCGCGAAAAACAGGGGCCCGGCTTATCATATCTTCAGACGCCCATTCCCCTTCCGATATTATGGACGAGGGCAAGTATATGGCTGTCGGACGCGGGGCGGGGCTAACAGAAGCAGAGATCGAAAAAATAAAGGAAAACGCGGCTGTACTGGCCAAAAAAACCGTCGTATAATTTTAACAAAACAAGGAGTTTTAAATTTAATGGACAAGCTTGCTTTTGAAGATTTTTTTTCAAGGAATAAATTCATCCTGATAATTATCGCGGCCGTCATCGTTCTTGGGCCGGGCGGCTTTTTCGGGTACCGGTACTATACCGGCAAAATTAACGCCTCCGCCAACGCGAAACTATGGAAAGGGGTCCGGCTTTTAATGGCCTTTAACGGTAAAAATCCCCAGGTAATTACGGACTCCATTACCTACCTTAAGGAGGTTAAATCCTCCTACGGCTCAACCGGCGCGGCCAAGATATCAAATTTTTATTTAGGGTTCGATTATATGAGGATTGGAAGGGCGGATGACGCCGATAAATATTTCAAGGAATATATAAAGAGTTATCCTAAACCGGACCAGGATAATTTAACATATCTTGCTTACAGCAACCTGGCCGCCATCGCCCTTGCCACAAAGGATTACGAAGGGGCGATTAACGACTACCAGTCCATGTCCGCCGTGGATGGGGTGAAACTCCGGGAATTCGCGCTCCTTTCCGAAGCCGCGGTATATTCGCAAATTAAAAAGCCTTCCATGGCCGTTTCTATATATAAAAAAATGCTTGCGACCGAAAACCTCGGCGGAGACAGGGGATACATTGAAAACCTGATTCAACTGAACTCCAGGTAAGCTCAATAACTGAAATTATTTAGCCGCATGTTTTATGAACCCTGTGAATGTCTTATTTATATGGCATTTCCATCAGCCTTACTACCGCGATAACTATACCGGCGAATTTCTGATGCCCTGGACGGGCCTCCACGCGACAAAGGATTATTACTTTATGTGCGCGATGATCAAGAAGCATCCCGGGATACGCGCCACGCTGAATTTTTCGCCCTCATTGCTCAGCCAGCTGGAATATTACGACAAAAACTACCAGGATGTCCTGAAAAACGAACGTTTTTTGAGCATTTCAAACAAAAAAATTACGGAGTTATCCATAGAAGATAAGCTTTTTATAATGGATAAGTTTTTACCCCCGTGCGCGATGAGCAACAACTTCCTGGAAAAAAGCCCCAGGTTTAAAGGACTTTACGAAAGGTATAAACAGGCTTCATCAAAAGGGGACTTGGGAGGGGAAGACGCGACCCTCATATTCAGCACACAGGAATACTTAGACATAATAATTCTTTTCAACCTTTTATGGATCGACCCTGTTTCAATAGAATCCGACGACTTTTTAAAATTTCTTAAAAGCAAGGGCAGAAATTTTTCGGAAAGCGAAAGGGACGTGCTTATCAGGGAAAAAATCCCCGGAATAATCAATAAGATAATACCTTTATTAAACGAATTAACGGCATCGGGACAGGTCGAGCTTTCCGGAAGCCCGTTTTATCACCCTATAATCCCTCTTTTATGCGATACCAATATAGCCTTATTCCACGATAAGATTAATCTTCCCGCGAGGTTTAATCATCCTGAGGACGCAGACCGGCAGATAAAGTCTTCGATAAATTACTTTAAAGAGAAACTCAATTACGACCTCAAAGGCATGTGGCCTTCAGAGGGGAGCATAGGGGAGAAAGCGGCAAGTCTTTTCATAGAAAATAAGATAAAATGGATCGCCACCGACGAAGACATACTCGCGAACTCCATAGGAGTCGATTTAAGCGACCTTGCAAACAGGGGGCTTTTGTATAAGCCATATGTCATTAAAAGAGAGCATGGGTATCTATATATATTTTTCAGGGACAGGGGATTGTCCGATATGATAGGGTTTAAATATTTTAACTTTAGTCCGGATGAGGCCGCGGAAGACTTAATAAATAACATTAAGAATATATATGTAAGTCTTCAGAAATACAATACAATGGGTATATCTGCAATTCCGATAATTCTTGACGGGGAAAATGCATGGGGTTATTTTAAAAATAACGGTTACGAATTCTTTGACGCTGTCTATAAAAGACTCGAAGAAAATTCGGACGCGATAAAAACCCTTACCGTCAGCGAGTACCTAAATAAATTAGAAAATACATTAAATATAGATTATAACCAAGCGAATAATAATGGAAATTACAATTATGATTTTAAGGACATCCAATTTAAAAATATAAAAATGGAAAATTATTTTTGCGGCAATATCTATAATATTTCCACCGTTTATCCCGGGTCATGGATAAATCATGATTTTAAGATCTGGATAGGGGACGAGGAGGACAATAAGGCCTGGGACCTACTTTTAAGGACCAGGGATTATCTTTCCGGGATTGCCGGCAATGAAGAACCGGAGAAGACCGACCCGGCCTTAAAATCTGCCTGGGAGCAAATATATATAGCCGAGGGAAGCGATTATAACTGGTGGTACGGGGAAGACAGGACCTCTGGCATGGATGAAGAATTTGATAACCTTTACAGGACGCACCTTATAAATGTTTTCAATTTCCTCAATAAACCTGTTCCGGATGATTACAACGTGCCCATAATGAAAGGGGAAAGAACCGCCAGGATGGCCTTAGATATGGTTTCCTTTATAAATCCCGTTATGGACGGATTCGTAAAAAACTATTTCGAGTGGATGGGGAGCGCAGTTTATTTTCCAAAAACCGCCGCCGGAAAAACTATGGCTCACACCAGGAGGCTTATAAAGTCTTTTTATTTTGGTTTTAATGAATCAACGCTGTTTATAAGGTACGATATTTTAAAAACGGGGTTTATAGATCTAGCCGGC
>JAKAPT010000009.1 GCA_021806885.1 bacterium
CATCCCTGAACGGCTTTCTCTACGGCTTCGGCATTCCCTCGCACCTTTTCAACCTGAAGTTAGGCCAGGTAACCACGGCTTCGCCTTATTTCTACAGGCAGGCTCCCTTCTACATCCCCGGAGGCCCCATTATAAACGGACAGGGACTCGCGGTAGGCTTTGACGGAGAGGCGGGCGTTCTCATACACTCCCGCGACGCGGGCTTCGCCCTCTACGGAACGCCGGGATACCACCTGTGGTACAAGGTGACGGTTACGAACGACGCGGGGACGTGCAATTATTATTATGCCCCGTGCGGAGGACCTTATCCTCCCTTAGATTATGCCTCCGGCGTAGGCACGGCCAGCGGCGGAGGTAATAAGGTCTCCAACGCCATAGAGTATTCCTACCAGCTAAAGGAATACATGCCTACCTCCATGGGCCAGCTCGAGTTCGGATACTACGGAGCTACCGTGGCGGAACCCCTTACGTTTGAAACCAATTATGAAATATCTGGCGGGGGTTCCTGGACCGACCGCGTGACGGTTAACGGCGTGGACGCAGACCTCGCGAACAACGTTTATGAGCTCGGCGCGACCTACATGGTCCAGAGCGATTCTAACCCGTACAACAACCCGTCGAGCGGAAGTACCCTTATAGGAACTGATCCATTCGCCTATGTTTACGGTACCTCTAACGGCTATTCCACCTTCGAGGCATACGCCCGCTACATCCTTCCCGTCATGAACAACGGGATAATGCTTTCCGCCGATTACGCCCAGTACTCCTGGACGCACAAGGATGAGCAGGAAGCATTTATATATGATGGAACTACTGGCGCCCAATATTGTAATTCTCTTGCTGCATGGAATAATAGTCTTTATACGCCTGACTCCGGATTGTATCAATATGGGGTATACACAAACAATCAGGGTTATTGCGGCGAGGGCATAAAGGACGCGGTTGCTCTTCAAGCCACAATCAACCTGGCCCTGAACGCGCATCTATACCTCGCGTACCTGTGGACAAATAAAGACCAGGACAATACGTTCGGAACCGGTCTCGACTTCGCGTTCTGATTTATCGGGCCTGCGAAGCTAACAAACAGATTTATTCAGATTAAACCTGCATACCGGCGGGGGCCTCAAGCTCCCGCCTTTTATCCGGGCTTCGCCGACATCGTTTCTAAATTGCCAGGGCAGGAGGGCTACTTATGCTTGACAGGGCTGCGCGGCCGGTTGCCAATTTGAAAATATGTAATATAATTTAAGACAATATACATAATTTACATTAATTTCAGAGAAATAAAATGAAGGTTTTTATCGCAGGCGGCACGGGGTTTGTAGGTTCTTACGTATCGAAAAAAATAAAAGATTCAGGGGCTTCCGTAACGCTCCTTGAGCGTAAAAAAGAAAAAATTTCAAACCTTAAAGATAATGGGTTTGAAGTTTTCGAGGGAAGCCTCGATGATAAAAAGCCCCTTGACGAATTCCTCTCTTCCGCTAAATTTGACGCGATAATTAATTTAATCGGGATAATCAAGTCCGCCCCCGATTTTTCCTTTCATAAAGTCCACGTGGAATACATTTCCATATTATTGGACCTTGCCAGGAAAAACAATATCGAAAGATTTGTCCATATGAGCGCCCTTGGAGCCTCCGAGAGCGATTCCGAATATTTTAATACAAAATTCCTCGGCCAGACGCTTGTCGAAAATTCCGGATTAAAATGGACCGTTTTTAAGCCCTCCCTGATTTTTGGAGATAACGCGGGCTTTTTTGACGATATGATAAGTCTTGTTAAATCCAAGCCGGTCATTCCGGTAATTGGAACGGGGGAGACAAAATTTGCCCCCGTAGATGTTTCCTCGGTGGCCGCCGCATATAACCATTCTTTGTATAACGAAAAAACAATCCGCAGGGAGTTTGAGCTCTGTGGGCCTGAAATTTACACCTTTGAAGAAATGATAGATCTTGTGATGGAAATAAGCCCGCCCAAAAAATTAAAGATCCATGTTCCCTCATTCCTTGCCGAAAAATCCTTATCCTTTTTCGAAAAGCTGTCTTTCGCCGCGAATATGCCTGTAACATCCGATCAGATAAAGATGTTAAAATACGATAATGTCTGCGGCCCGGCTTCAGGAGAAGCTGTTGAAATTTTTGGGCTCGAACGGGCATCCTTCAAGAAATGGCTCGAAAGTTACGTAAAAAAATAATTACCTTCCGAATCCGATTTTTTGCCTTTTTATCTCCCGGGAACTAAACAAGAAAAGGATGGCGCCTGTTTTTTCAAAAAGGGGCGGGAATTTAATTTCGGGCCCTTTTTTTATTTTTTTTATTTTACCGCTTGACATTTAATAATATTGCTAATATTATTTAATTGTGGTAAAAAGTGGTATAAAGTGGTAATTAACTAATTATATTAAATTTATCATTAAAAATTCCATGTTTAGCGGCAGGTATATTCATTCTTTAGACGACAAGGGAAGAATAAAGCTTCCGCAAAAAATTAAGGAATCTCTCTCTTCCAGCTACAATAATTCCGCGCTTGTTGTTACAAACCTCGACAAATGCCTTGTGGCTTATCCTGCCGATGAATGGAAGAAACTCGAGGAAAAGGCGCTAATGCTTCCTTCGATGGAGAAAGACGTCCTTGAGTTTCTAAGATATTTCTTTTCAGGGGCTTTTGAGATAGAGCCCGATAAATCGGACAGGCTGCTCATTCCGCAATCCTTAAAAATAAGCGGGAATTTGGAAAAAGAAATTATGATTATCGGAATAATAAACAGGTTTGAGATATGGGACAAAGGATTATGGGAGGATAACTTCAAGCAGGCCAGGGCTAATTTCGGCTCTGTTGCCGCCACAATGTCCCGGATCGGCTTTTGAAAATAATACAGGGAATCTGCCATGGTTGAAACAAAACACATCCCTGTTATGCTTGAAGAGGTTTTGGGAGTTCTTAACGTATCGGCCGGAAAGGTTTATATTGACGCTACTGTGGGAGGCGGCGGTTTTTCAAGGGAGATCTTAAAAAGGTCTTCCCCCGACGGCACGCTGATAGGGTTGGACAGGGACGCGCAGTCTCTTGAAAAGGCGGAAGAGGAACTTGAAAAGGACTTCGATAAAAAAAGGTTTTATTTATTTCATCTGAACTTCAACAGGATTGATGAAGCTGTAAGGAGCGCCGGTTTTAATGTTGTTGATGGAATAGTTCTCGACCTTGGCATAAGCTCCATACAACTTGAAGGGGGAAGGGGATTCAGCTTCAAAGAAGAGGGTTTCCTTGATATGAGAATGGACCGTGATGAGGAAATTACAGCGTTTAAGATAATAAACGATTATCCTGAGAAAGTGATCGCGGACATACTCTGGAAATACGGCAACGAGAGATTTTCCAGGAGAATTGCGAGGAAGATTGTTGAATACAGAAAAAAGAAGCCTGTCGAAACTCCCGTTGAATTATCTGAAATAATAAATAAGGCAGTTTTCAGGGGTAAAAAAAATTATAAAATCGACAATTCGACAAGAACATTTATGGCCTTAAGAATAGCGGTAAATAAAGAATATGAATCGCTTCAGGGATGCCTTGAAAAAATTAAAGGCATATTGGTAAGTAAGGGCATTATAGCTATAATTTCCTTTCACTCCGGGGAAGACAGGATTGTTAAGAACTTTTTCAGGAACGATCCGGATTTCAGGCCAGTATTTAAAAAATTGATGTACCCCTCGGAAAAAGAGATTAAAATTAACCCCCGCTCAAGAAGCGCGAAATTAAGGGCTTTTTATCATGTATAGAATCAAACCTTTTTTTATTGTATTAGTCTTGATATTGACAATTCCGGGCATGTTTTATGTTTGGATTATTAATGAAAATTACAAATTAGGAATGGAGATCAG
Organism: bacterium; assembly: GCA_021806885.1. Lineage (GTDB taxonomy): Bacteria > SZUA-79 > SZUA-79 > Acidulodesulfobacterales > Acidulodesulfobacteraceae > JAKAPT01. The sequence continues at coordinate 3,879 of JAKAPT010000009.1, forward strand.
CAGGTTAAGCGTTGTAAAAACGAAACTGGAACATGAGAATAAGAAGCTTTTGATTCAAAAAACTTCTCTGGAATCGCCGTCGAGGATATGCAAGTATGCTAAAAAGATGGGGTTTGTATATCCCGAGGAGGGCGAGGTCATCATGGTGCATGATTAAGAAATGGAAAACAACATTAAAGTTCAGGATGTCGATAGGATTTTTCTTTATAGGGTTTTTTGGTTTTTTATTGTTTATCAGGGCTTTTAACCTCCAGGTAATTGAGTCGGGGAGATTAAAAAAGGACGCCCTCAGACAATTCTATGAAGAAATATATTATACCCCTAAAAGAGGAAACATTTATTCTTCCAATGGTTCCATATTGGCTACCAGTATAAATATTCCGGGGGTCGCCGTGGATCCTTTAATGGTAAAAAATAAACTGAAGACCGCCGAAGAACTCTCTAAAATAACCGGCATAAGTTTTGAAAGAATAATAAATATATTGAATCTTCGCAGGCAATTCGCCTGGATTAAAAAAAGGGTTTCCACCCGGGTTGAAAACTCCGTTGAAAAGCTTGGAATAAGGGGGCTCGTGATCGTTAACCAGCCCGTCAGGTATTTTCCGGACGGATCGTTGCTTTCCCAGGTTTTGGGGTTCGTGGGGATTGACGATAACGGCCTTTCGGGGCTGGAGTTTAAATATAATAAATACCTGGCCGGGAACAAAAAAGGGCTTAAAATCCTCCATGACGGCCTGGGACAGTATATACTTTTAAAAGGTTTTGGCCTTAGAAAGGCAACGGAAGGCGATGATATATATTTGACAATAAATAAAAAGCTGCAGTTTATTACCCAGTATTATCTTGACAAAGAGGCGCAAGCCGCCGATTCGGAAAGCGCGTTTGCGATAATAATGGATCCCAACACCGGGGCTATCCTTGCGATGGCCGATTATCCCGAATTCGATCCCAATAAATACTGGGAATACCCGGCTAAATTGTGGAGAAACAGGGCCGTTACGGATGACTTTGAGCCCGGTTCGACAATGAAACCGTTTGTGGTGGCCGGGGCCCTTAGCGAAGGGCTTGTAAAACCAGACGCCGTGTTTAATTGTTACAATGGTAAGTATCCGATAAAGGGAATAGTCGTGCATGACGTCGCCCCGGGATTCGGAAACCTTCAGGTTAGTCAGATAGTAGAGTATTCAAGCAATATAGGCGCCTGCCAGATAGGAATGAAATTTAACAGGGCCAATCTTTACAACTGGTTTAGGAACTGGGGGTTCGGACAGTCTCCAGGCGGAGGGCTCCTCGGAGAAGCCACCGGCATTGTAAAACCGCTTAACAGATGGTCAGAGATCGGTCCGTGCGAAATGGCCTTTGGACAGGGGATAAGCGTTACCGGCCTTCAGGAAATAGTGGCTCTTTCGGCGATTGCAAACGGCGGCTACATGGTGAGGCCGTATATTATAAGAAAAATTGTTGATCCGTATGGAAGAGTTGTTTTCAGGACAAAGGTTAAATATTTAAGAACGGTTATTTCTCCCCTTGTTGACGCCGAGGTTAAACATATGATGCGTCTCGTCGTAAAAGGAGGGACCGGACAATACGCGAATCTTATAGACTTCCGGGTTTCAGGGAAAACCGGAACAAGCCAGATTGTTAATCCAAAGACCGGAAGATATTATTCGGACCTTTATAATGCTTCCTTTATGGGATTTTTCCCCTACGCCCATCCTCGCCTCGTGATGCTTGTGGTTCAGGAAAAACCCAGAAAAATAAGCTATTACGGCGGAGCGGTAAGCGCCCCTGTCGTAAAGGAGGTGTTTGAAAGCGCGATAAACATACTTAATATTTATCCGGGCCAAAACGCTTACAATAAGGAGATCGTGGCGGCAGGCGCGGGCGCCGGAACGGCCGGCCAAAATAACGCAAAAACGCAATCCGGAGCGGATACGGCTTCCGGGGGAATGCCCGATCTTACCGGAGAGACAATATATCAGGCCCTCGACTCCCTTAAGGGGCTTAATCTCAAGGTGAGTATAAAAGGAAGCGGCTTTTTGTATTATCAGAGCATAAAACCGGGTACATCCCTGGATAATTACAGCGGGAAAGTAATTTATTTAAAATTCAGGTCTAAAAGATTGTCCATGTGGATAAACGGGGGTAATTTTTATAAAGAGGCGGCTTAGAAATTTTTACTATGAATATTAAAGAGATATTAGACGAACTAAAAAACGATAAGGATTTAACCGTAACTTTTTCCGGGAATTCTGATATTGAGGTTAAAGGTATTTCCAATGATTCACGGAAAATAAACAGGGGGTGTCTGTTTGCCGCCAGAAAGGGGTCCTGCGTGAATTCGAATGAATTCATCCAGGGCGCCATCTATAACGGGGCCGTCGGCGTATTGACCGATGACATCGGCTTTGACCTTAAATTGAACGCTGCGGGGGCCGCTATTCCGGTTATAAAAACAAATAATGCTTTAAAGGCCTACGCGCTTATTTCAAGGTTGTTTTTTAAAAACCCCGGAAACGAAATGACCCTCATAGGAATTACGGGAACGAACGGTAAAACCACGACGACATTTCTTATAAAATCAATTCTTAAGGCTTACGGTTTCGACTCGGGAATCATCGGAACGATAAATTATGAAATAGGGGAAAAGAGCGTTGTGCCCTCCTCAAATACCACGCCGGACGCTTACGAGTTGAATAAAATGCTAAGGGAAATGAGAAACGAAGATATTAAATTCTGCACGATGGAGATTTCGTCTCACAGCCTTGTCCAGGACAGGGTTTACGGGCTTCCCTTAGATGTTGCCATATTTTCTAACCTGACGCGCGATCATCTCGATTATCATGAAAATATGGAGGAATATTTCAGGGCAAAAAGAAAGTTATTTTTTGAAATACTGGATAAAAGCACAAAGCCCCGTAAGTTTGCCGTCATAAATAATGACGACGATTACGGAAAAAGGCTTATCGATGAAATAAAGGCGCGTCTTAACGGTTCCAGAGGCAACGCTCCTTCGTTTAATTTATTGACATACGGCCTTGGGAAGGGCAGCGATATATTTGCCGGAGACGTAGAATATCTTAAGGAGGGGTTAAGGATTAATATTAACCTGCCCGGCAAGAAAAAAATTGAGGTTTTTTCAAATCTCATCGGGGGTTATAATGTATACAACATACTTGCTGCGGTTTCCGCGGCTATCGCAATCGGGGTTCCGGAAAAATTCATAGAATCGGGAATCTCTAATCTCAAGGAAGTATCGGGAAGGGTTGAAAGGATAAATGTTAAAAATAAAAAGGCGCCGCTTGTCTGCATTGATTACGCTCACACCGATGACGCGCTCGAAAGGGTTCTTAAGGCGTTGAAAGAGATTACCCGGGGAAGGCTGATAAGTGTTTTTGGCTGCGGGGGAGACCGCGATAAAGGCAAGAGGCCTCTGATGGGAAAACATTCCTCCGACATCGCCGATATTACCATAATTACTTCCGATAATCCCAGGAACGAAAACCCCTCCCTTATTATAAAAGAAATAGAAAAAGGCATAGAAAATGCCGATTTCGTCGGTCCAGGAATGATACAAGAGGCGGTCCCGGGCAGGCATGTTTACTTCATAATCGAAGAAAGGGCAAAGGCGATAAGTATGGCCTTAAGCATATCCGGGGACTCCGATACCGTACTGATTGCGGGGAAAGGGCATGAAGATTACATGATCATAAAAAACAAAATTTCTCATTTCAGCGATAAAGAGGAAGTCTTGAAATTTTATGAAGATAGCATATAACCTTACGCTTGACAATATAATAGATGCCTGCGGAGGCAGGCTTGTGACGTCCGGGGACGGGACGAATCCCCTTGTCTTTAACGAAATTTTTACAGACTCAAGGGAAAAATTTTCAAAAAACTCCGTTTTTATTGCCCTGAAAGGCCGCAACTTCAACGGCGAGGAATTTGTCGGGAAGGCGTTTGAAAACGGCGCCTCCTGCGCCATAGTTTCATGGGATTTCCTGGACAATAGCGATTTGTCTGATTTTAGCGGTAAAATAATAATCGCGGCCTCTGATACCACGGACGCCCTCGGAGATATCGCGAGGATGTATATTGGCCTTTTTGAAATTAAAAAAAGGATATGTATAACCGGGTCCTGCGGAAAAACGACCACAAAGGAAATGGTTTATAAAATATTTTCCGATAAATACGGCCAGGAAAAGGTCTTAAGGAATGAATTTAATTTCAACAATTTAATAGGAGTTCCTAAAACCATCCTGGGAATCAATAAAAAACATGAATTCCTTATCCTGGAAATCGGCAGCAACAAAAAGGGCGAGATTAAAAAGCTCGCAAGTATTATTTCCCCCGACGTCGCGGCAATAACAAATATAGGAAAATCTCATTTGGAGGAATTCAAGGACCTCAAAGGGGTTTTAACGGAAAAATTTTCCCTCGCGAAGGAACTAAAAAGAGGGTCGTATCTTATATTAAACAGGGACGATAAAAATCTAAACAAAACCATGGGTTCAATCCCGGGAGTTAATTTTCTCTCATTTGAAATTAACCCGGGCGATAAGCCTCGCGTCGTCAATAAAGATGCTGATTTGATATGCAGGAAAATAGCGTTTAATGATAAGAATACTGAACTGGAGATTGAATTTATGGGAGGGGTATTTCCTTCAATGGTAAGATTAAAAGGAATTCACCTGGTGTATGATTATTTGTGCGCCCTTCTTATTTCATATGCCTGCGGGATAGATATCGAATTTAGCATAAGCTCCCTTTCGGAATTCGGGCCTCCTTCCGGCAGGATGGAAGAAAAAGAAAGCGCTTCCGGGGAGTATTTATTAATTAACGATTCGTATAACTCGAACCCCGATTCCCTGAAGGCCGCCCTCGATTCAATAAACACATATTATCCCGACAAAAACAAGATACTTGTCCTGGGCGATATGCTCGAACTTGGGTCAGAATCGGAAAACGAACATTATAAGGCGGGGCTGGAGTCGGCTAAAATTGCCGGCCTTATTTTTTACAAGGGGTATTATTACAACAACTTCCGGGAAGGGCTAAAAGCCGCCGGCTTCGATATGACGAGGCTTTTTTTCTTTGACGACCCGGGACTTTTCAGGGAGAAATTCTCGGTTATAGATAAAAATAATTCCGTGGTTTTAATAAAGGCCTCAAGGGGCATAGCCCTTGAAAAATATTTTGATGAATTAGGGGAAGAACATCATGTCATATGCGGATAACAGCGTCTTAACATATATTACGTTCAGGGCTTCTTACGCCATAATTTTGTCTTTGCTCCTTTCCATTATTTTTGGAAAGGCTTTCATCCGGATGCTGAAAAAGATGCGGATAAAGCAGGTCATAAGGGAAGACGGGCCAAAATCTCATATAGAAGATAAGAAGAATGTCCCCACGATGGGCGGGTTACTCATATTATTCAGCGCCGTTATTCCGGTTTTACTGCTTGCCAGGATTTATAGTTTTTATCTTTACATGGGATTATTTACGATTATTGTTTATGGCCTTATCGGATTCGCGGATGATTATCTTAAACTAAAAGGGAAATCGTCAAAAGGCCTTAAAGGAAAATACAAGTTTATAATCCAGTCGCTTGTCGCCATTTTTATTTCAACGATGCTTTATGTTCATGACGGGTCTCTATCAATCATAATAATACCGTTTGTTAAAGAATATTATTTTAGTCTCGGCCCGTATTTTATTTTATTTGCCGCTTTTATAATCGTTGGAACCTCCAATGCGGTCAATCTTACTGACGGCCTTGACGGCCTGGCGATAGGCGTTTTTGCCATTGCCATCGCCGGATACCTTGTATTTTCTTACGCAAGCTCAAATTATAAATTTGCCGCTTACCTTTCAATCCCATACATACAAAATATAGGGGAAGTCACGATATTGTGCGCCGCCTTGTTTGGCGCATCCATAGGATTCCTCTGGTTTAACACCTATCCAGCTTCCATTTTTATGGGCGATACGGGTTCAATTTTTCTTGGGGCCGTCCTCGGTTATGTTTCTATCGTCTCAAGGCAAGAACTGCTTCTGATAGTAATAGGCTTTGTATACGTGCTCGAGGCGCTAAGCGTGATATTTCAGGTTGGTTCATACAAGTTCAGAAAAAAAAGGATATTTAAAATGGCCCCCATCCATCATCATTTTGAAATGGAGGGTCTTCCGGAGCCTAAAATCATAACAAGGTTATGGATAATTTCCCTTATTCTTACGATATTTGCCCTTTCCACCCTAAAATTGAGGATATTCTAAATGAAAACGCTTGTGCTCGGATACGGAAAAACGGGAAGGGCGCTTACGGAATACATTATTAAGAATAATGTATTTCCGGAAGGAATCGCGGTTTATGATGATAATTTAAAAGAAAAAGATATTAATATTCCGGGCGTTCAATTCTTTACCGGCAGGAATGACGTCCATGAAATTTCCCTTTGCCTTGCGAGTCCCGGAATCGACAGGGAGCATAAAATATTATCAAAACTCAGAAGTGTGAATATTCCCGTAATAAGCGAAATAGAATTTGCGTACAATCAACTGGTTTCTAAAGAGAAGGGCAAGACGAAACCCAAAATTTTGGCTATAACGGGGACCAACGGAAAAACCACGACAACCGCTATATGCAAAGATGCCATAATCAAATCGGGACTGGGCGAAGAAGTATTTGTCGGCGGTAATTTCGGTACCCCGTTTATATCCGGGGCAGGTCTTTTTAACGGTTTTATCCTCGAAATATCCAGTTTTCAACTTGAATGGATTTATAATTTCAAGCCTGATATTTCCGTTTTGCTCAATGTCGAGGACGATCATCTGGACAGGTATGAAAATTTCGATGAGTACAGGCTTACCAAGTACAAATTGTTCAAGAATATGGATTATGGCGATGTCTCCATATTGAACTATGAAGATTACAATTCAAGGATTCTTAAGGGAGTAATGGGAACAAGGAGCATTCTTTTCGGGTTTGATGAAAATAGATGTGACGCCTTTTACAAGGACGGCTTTATACATTTAAAATTCAAGGATATCGCCGGGTATGATCTGGAAATATCCCTGGAAAAATTAAAGGATAAAAAACGTTACATTATTGAGGACATGCTTGCCGCGGCTTCTTCTTTATGTCTTTTTGGAATTTCCCCCGAGCATATAACCTCCGCGTTTAATGAATTCGAACCGTTAAGCCACAGGATTGAATATATTGGGAGCATAGGAAATATTGAGTTTTATGACGATTCCAAGGCCACCAATCCCGCTGCCGTTATAAGCGCTTTAAAAACGCTTATGGATGATGGCCGCCACCTTCGGGTTACGGTCAAAAAAGATATAGTACTTATCCTCGGCGGTAAGGATAAGGGGTTTAGTTATGAATCCTTGATAGAGCCGGTAGCCAGCAACGTCAGGGCGTGCGTTTTGATGGGCGAGACAAAAAATATTTTAATGGAAACACTTAAAGGCCATATCGAATTAATACCGGTAAACGACATGGATGAAGCCGTCAAGGAATCCTATTTATTCCTTAAAAATAATTACCCCGGTGGTTCCGGGGCGGTTCTTCTTTCCCCCGCTTCTTCGAGTTTCGATATGTTTAAAGACTATAATGACAGGGGCGCCGTTTTTTGCAGGTCATTTAAAGCGCTCAAGGCCCGGCAGGATGCATTGATATAAAAGGATAATACTCTATGGAAGGTTACAGCAGGGGAATAAGAAGATACGACATATGGTTATTTATAGCCGTATCGACGCTTATATCGCTTGGGTTAATCATGGTATATTCCACGAGCGCGATGGCATCCCTCATAAAATATGGCATAAGTTACCATTACGCGTTGAGGCAGTTCCTTTACGTTTTATTTTCCCTTTTCTTCGTATTTATATTCGCAAGGATGGATTATCATGTTCTCAGGCCTCTTTCGGGGTTCCTGCTTTTCGGAGGCATCTTTTTACTGGCGATGGTTTATGTCCCCCATATAGGCCTGAGCGCGGGAGGCTCAAGAAGATGGTTGAATTTAAAGATAATAAATATCCAGCCTTCTGAATTCGTAAAAATTATATTTGTCATATACCTAGCTAAATTTTTGGAAAAATACAAGGAAATACTCGATAATAATAAATACTCCATTTTATTTGCGTATCCGTTTATGACTATGGCGCTCATAGACGGTTTACTATTGAAACAGCCCGATTTCGGGTCTGCGTCAATAATGTTTTTTCTTGCGATTTTGATGCTTTTTGTGGCGGGCATTTCTTTAGCATATCTTTTTTCCGTTCTCGCTGTGGGAAGCATAGGCGCCTATTTTCTTATTCTTTCGGTTCCATACCGCAGGGACAGGATACTTGCTTTTTTGCACCCATTCCATGATAAATCCGGAGTGGGTTTTCAGATCATCCAATCCATTTACGCGTTCGGCAGGGGCGGAATATTCGGGGTCGGGCTCGGGCACGGAAAAGAAAAGCTTATTTTTCTTCCGACGCCTTATTCGGATTTCATATTCTCCTCCGTGGGTGAAGAGCTGGGGTTAATAGGGGTGGCGGTATTCATTCTTCTATTTTTAATCCTGGCATACAGGGGTTTAAGGATTGCCGTAAACGCGCCGGATTTATTTGGAACATTCCTGGCTTACGGCCTTACTTTTCTCATAGTTTTCAGCGCGTTTATAAATATAGGGGTAACTATGGGCGCGCTGCCGACGAAAGGCCTTGCGCTCCCGCTAATCAGTTACGGAGGCAGCTCAATGCTTGCCTCGTGCATTGCTATCGGCATACTTTTGAATATTTCCTCTCAATCGGAGAAGAAAAAGGAGTTTGAATGAATCTTGTTATCGCGGGAGGAGGAACCGGGGGCCACTTGTTTCCGGGCATAGCGGTATATGAAAAGCTTATAAGCCGGGAAGGAGAAGTAAAGGCCTATTTAATTGGAACAAAAAAAGGGATAGAAAATAAACTCAAAAACGATTACGATTTTAAATTTATTCCGATTGATGCCACGGGGTTTATAGGAAAGAATATTATGAATAAAATGAGGTTCCTTAAGGACTTTTTGAAAACCTTTGCCCAGGTTAGAAGAATTTACAGGGATATAGGGCCGGATTTTGTCCTGGGCCTCGGGGGTTACGCGTCCTTTATGCCCTTGATCGTCGCGAGGTTAAAGGGAATAAGGAGCGGAGTCATGGAACAGAATATCTCCCCGGGACTTGCGGTTAAAATCCTTTCCATTCTTGGAGTAACTGTTTTCGCGTCGTTCGAGGAGACGAAAAAATATCTGCCCTTTTCAAACGTGGTCGTTACGGGGAATCCCGTGAGAGAAAACATCATGGAACAATCCCTCAAAGACGAGGCTACGGGCATGGAACGCTATAAGGACAACTCCCGCAAGGGTTTTTCAATTTTCGTCTTTGGGGGATCTCAGGGGGCGGCTTCAATCAATAAAGCTTTCGTAAACATTTTAAAGGAACTGGATGAAGAGATGATAGAAAACATTACCATTTTTCATCAGACAGGGGAAAAAGATTATAAATTTATTAACGAATTTTACCTTGGAAGCAGGGTAAAAAAATATGAGGTCTTTCCCTTTTCCAGAAATATCGAGGATTATTATTCCCGCGCGGACCTGGTTGTTTCAAGGGCGGGGGCAGGCACCATCTCCGAGCTTATCGTAATGAGGAAACCCGCGATTTTAATACCATATCCCTTTGCCGCAAATAACCATCAGGAAAAAAACGCAAGAATTTTTTCGGAAAAAGGATGTTTTTGGATGGTAAAAGACGATGAAAACCTTCCGGAAATATTATTACAAAATATAAAAAAAATGTTTTATAATAAGAAGTTAATGTACGATATGTATAATAATATTAAAAAAATTGATTTTAAAGATCCGGCATTAAGCATAGCAAATATAATTTTTAAATCTTAACCACTGATTTATAACGGAGCATAGAATGATAACGAAATTCAGCGGAGCCCACAATGATATTAAAAGGGTTCATCTTATCGGGATAGGCGGTTCAGGCATGAGCGGTATAGCCGAAGTTCTAATCAACCTTGGGTATTATGTTACCGGCTCGGACGTTGAAAGCAGCCTGACTACCGAAAAGATAAGGTCCATGGGGGGCAGAGTCTTTATCGGGCACAGCGCCCAGAATATAAAAGATGCCGAAGTTGTTGTTTATTCGACCGCCATTAAAGACGACAATATCGAGCTTTTTGAAGCAAAAAACAGAAAACTCACGGTTTTAAGGCGCGCCGATATGCTTTCAGAACTCCTTTCCCTTAAAAAGGGTATTGCCGTCGCGGGCTCCCATGGAAAAACAACTACCACTTCCATGATATCCGGTATATTTGGAGAGGCCGGTCTTGATCCTACGTTTGTCGTCGGTGGGAAAATATTTGGGATGGGCACGCACTCCAAGGTTGGAGGAGGAGACTTCATGATTGTGGAGGCGGATGAAAGCGACGGTACTTTTTTAAAATTAAAACCTGAATACTGCGTTACCACCAATATTGATTATGAGCATCTTAACTATTATGGCAATATAGATACGCTTAAAGCCTCATTTAGGGAGTTTATCAACAATATTCCATTTTTTGGTTTTGCTACCCTTTGCGCGGACAACAAACTTCTAAGGTCCATTTTACCGGAGATAAATAAAAAGTATTTTACATACGGGATTGAACAAAAAGCTGACTATTATGCCCTTAATATCAGTCTTGAAAGAGATTCATCCGTATTCGACGCTTATTCAAAAAATAGCTTTATAGGAAAATTTTCCCTGTCTGTTCCAGGAATACATAATATTCTTAACGCCCTTGCCGCCATTACTTTATCTGCCGAGCTGGGGATATCCACGGGGCATATCGTTAACGCGCTCAAAGATTTTCATGGGGTCGAAAGGCGGTTTCAGATCAAAAACGAGGATGAAAGATTGGTAGTAGTCGATGATTACGCGCATCACCCGTCGGAAATTACCGCTACCCTTAATACGGCAAAAATATGGAAAAAAAGGGTTGTGGCGGTTTTTCAGCCGCACAGGTATTCAAGGATGAAAGAACTTTTAAACGACTTCAAACACTGCCTGAAGATTGCCGATTCGGTTATAATAACCGACGTTTATTCTGCGGGTGAAAACAAAATAGAAGAAGCTTCGTCCCTTGTTCTTTCCCAGAAAATCCTTGAAAGCGGCTATAAAGATGTTTACTATATTCCGGACAGGAAAGATATTTCTCAAAAACTGAAATCAATTTTAAATGGTGGGGAAATAGTGGTGTTTCTTGGAGCGGGTGATATAACAAGGACCTGTGACGAGTTTGTTGACGGCATAAGAAGAACCCCTGCAAGGGGAACTTTTATGAAAGTAATTGATAACCAGGAGACCTGTCAGCCCCTCATTAACGGAACCGGTTTAATTTAAATTTCTAAATATCGTTATGAATGAGAATAAAGCCGCATTAATAAGAAGCCTTAAGGAAAACAGCATAGAGTTCCTCGAAAACGAGCCCCTAAGGTCTTATTCTTCCATTAAGGCGGGAGGGATCGCCGATCTTATAATTTTTCCAAGGAACGAAAAGGAGCTTGCCGTAGTCGCGTCCCTTTTTAATAGCCGTTCAATTAAATTTTTTGTGACCGGAAAGGGAACGAACACTCTTTTTAAGGGCGAAAGGACTAGAACCCCGATTGTGTCATTCCGGAAAGGGTTCAAGGAATTGAAAGAGTTGGGAGGCAGGCCAATCACCGGCGGGGATTCCGCGGTTGAATTGAAAGTCGGCTCGGGCGTCCTTCTTTCCCAGGTTTTAAATTATGCCATTAAAAACACCCTTGGCGGCTGCGAATTTTTCTATGGAATACCCGGCTCTTTTGGAGGCGCTATCAGCATGAATGCCGGCTCTAAAGAAAGCACTATAGGAAGTATTATAAAGGGCATCAGGATTTTAACCCAAAACGGTGAAGAGCTGGATATCGACAGGAAAGACATTGAATTTTCTTACAGGAAACTGCGTATCAAGAACATGAAGCTTAAATTTTTTATAACCTCATCGACGATACGCCTTTACAGGACGCAAAGAAAAGAGATTTTTGACAAAATCAAGATTTTTAAAGAAAGAAAGTCGAGCCAACCGCTCGGGGAATATTCACTTGGATGCATTTTTAGAAATCCCCCAGGAATTCCGGCCGGGAAAATAATTGATGAAATAGGGCTTAAGGGGTTATTCAGGGGCGGCGCCAGGATTTCGAATAAACATGCCAATTTTATCGTTAACCCTGGAATGGCAAGTTCAAGCGATATTATGGAATTGATCAGGATTATACAGGAAAGATCCATGCTCGAGAAGGGCATAAGACTCCGCACAGAAATAAAAATTGTTTAAATTCTGCGGCCAGTAATCCTCTTATTTTTCGGTTTTTTTATTTATTATGGAAGAAAATCTAAAAAATTTAAAAATAGGTGTTTTAATGGGCGGAAAATCCGCCGAAAGGGAAATATCTTTAAGGACCGGAAACGCCGTTTTAAGCGCTCTTAAAACCTCAGGCTATAATGCTATCGGCTTTGATCTCGACGATAGCCTTCACTCCAATTTAAAAAAAATTGACATTTGCTTTGTTGCCCTTCACGGTACCTACGGAGAGGATGGACGGGTCCAGGGAATCCTGGATTTATATGGGATTCCATATACCGGATCAGGCGTTTGTTCAAGCGCCATTGCCATGGATAAATTAAAAACCAGGGCTATATTAGACTATCACGGCATCAAGACCCCGCCCTTTTTGTTTGCGGGTAAAAAGGACAATTTCGAAAACATACTGGAAAAGCTAAAAGGTATCGAACCGCCCTATTTTATAAAACCGAATTCTTCCGGTTCGAGCTTCGGTTGTTCAATAGTGAATTCATTAAACGAGGACGACTTACTCATTGGGTTAAATAATGCATTTGAATATGACGATACAGTATTAATAGAAAAATATTTAAATGGCCGGGAAATACAATTTGCCGTTGCCTTCGGCAATCCGATCGGTTGCGTTGAAGTGAGGCCCAGGGATTCCTTTTACTCTTATGAGGCCAAATACACAAAAGGTAAAACGGAATACCTGCTAAATCCCGATTTGACGGGCGAGGAATACCGCGCGTGCGAAGAGGCCGCGGTTAGAACCCATAAGTACCTGAGTTGCGAGGGGGTTTCAAGGACCGATATCATTCTTGATAAGGACCGCAATGCTTATGTGTTAGAGATTAATACTCTTCCAGGCCTGACGGAATTGAGCCTTGTTCCAATGATAGCGAAAAACAAAGGCATAAGTTTTACTGAATTAATTGAAGATATATTAAAAGATGCGATTGCCAGGAAATAAAAAAAAAGTAAAAAGTAAATTCGTATTTTATATCTTCATTTTTTTTATTGTTGTTCTTTTAGCCATAACCGGTTTTTATGGAAATAAGGCATACAATTATTTCTTTTTTAAAAAAAGGATTTTCACGCTTAAAAAAGTAAATATAACCGGGGACGGGATAACATACCGCGAAAAAATAGATATCTTGAAATTATCCGGTCTTTACAAGGGGGAAAACCTTTTAAAAATTGATTTGGCGCGGGTTTCGAGCCTGATAGCCTCACTCCGGTGGATTAAGAATGTAACGGTTTACCGCAGTTTTCCCCATACCGTTACGATATATCTGATTAAGAGAAAAATTTTTGGAATTCTGGAGAATGGAAAAAATATGTATTATATAAGCCCAAGCGGGTTTGTCATAGGGAAGGTTAATTCTAAAGACGGCTATAATTATCCCGTTGTCACGGGGATGATAGATAAAGATCCTTCCAGTTATTATACGGATATGAACAGCGCGCTCAATTTTCTTAATATTTCTAACTCGTCCGTTATTTCGGGAGATATTGGCGAGATACATATGGAAAAAGATGGCGGCATCGTTGTTTATACAAAAGAAGGAGTAATGATAAATTTTGGGAAAAAAGGATACCGGAACAAGCTGGAGGTCTTAAAAAAATTATTTAACGAGATAAGCAAGATTCATCTTAAATATAACCAGTATATTAATCTTGAATATAATGGGGAGGCGGTTGTAGCGGTGAACAAAGGTTCAAGGGTTGTTCCGGCGGATTACAAAAATAAAACTGTTTCCGCGAACGCTTTTAAATAAAAACCGCGTCATGGAGTTAAATTGGAAAAGAACAGCAATATAATCGTAGGACTGGATATAGGAACCACGAAGGTTTGCGCTATCGTAGCCGAGGTTAAAAACGGCTCGCTCGAGGTGATAGGGGTAGGCACAAGCGCTTCCGGAGGGCTTAAAAACGGCGTCGTTATCAATATCGAAACCACCGTGGAATCCATTAATAAGGCGATTGAAGAAGCCGAGCTTATGGCGGGCTGCAATATTCATGAGGCAGTTATTGGGATAGCGGGCCCGCACATCAGGGGGGTTAATTCCCGCGGCATTGTGGCCGTAAAAAACAGGGAGGTTACGCAGCAGGACGTGGACAGGGTCGTATCGGCGGCAAAGACTATATCCATACCTCCGGATAACGAAATTATACATGTTATTCCGCAGGAGTTTATCGTTGATGACCAGGGTGAAATCAGGCAGCCGATAGGAATGAGCGGCCTAAGACTGGAGTCGAGGATTCATATTGTTACCGCTTCGAGCATAGCGACACAGAATATAATAAAATGCGCGAATAAGGCGGGACTTGATGTCTCTGACATAGTGCTCGAGCAGATAGCTTCCAGTGAAGCGATTTTAACCCCCGACGAAAAAGAACTCGGGGTTGCCCTGGTTGATATTGGAGGGGGAACCACCGATGTCGCCGTTTTTGCCGAAGGCAATATAAAGCATACTTTTGTCATTCCCAAGGGCGGGCAAAGCGTAACCAGCGATGTGTCGCTTGGAACCAAAACGGTTCCGAACGACGCGGAAAAAATAAAGGTAAAATTCGGTATAGCGATGGAATCGCTCGCCGGAAAGGATGAAATAATAGAAATCCCTGGTTTTGGCGGAAGGCCTCCCCGGGCAATTTCAAGGCAGGTTCTTGGAAATATAATAGAACAAAGGATGGCGGAGATTTTCAGCTGGGTAAGAAAAAATATCGAGAAAAATGGGCTGGAAAACAAGATATTGTCCGGTTATGTTTTGACGGGTGGCGCCGCCCTGATGCCCGGTTGCACCGAGCTTGCCACGGATATTTTTAACGCGCCCGTAAGGATCGGGTCTCCCCTTGAAATGGGCGGGTTAACCGACGTTATAAATTCTCCCGTCTATTCCACCGGCGTCGGACTTATTAAATATGCTTTTAAAAACCGGTCAGGCAAGGGGCTTATCAGCAAAGGCGGGCAGAATGTTTTCAGATCCGTTAAAGACAGGTTTTTAAAATTGATGGAGGATTTTTTTTAATTTAATTTATTTTTGTAATTTACGATACTATTTATAGTATAAATTATACCCGCGGGCGGAGGTGAAACCATGTTTGAATTTGCTGAAGACAATGAATTATCTGCAAGGATAAAGGTTGTCGGAGTTGGCGGCGGAGGTAGTAACGCCGTTAATACTATGATAAAAGCAGGGTTGTCCGGCGCCGAATTTATCGTCGCTAATACCGATGCCCAGGCGCTCAAGGCAAGCGTATCAGGTCTGAAAATTCAGCTTGGCGAAAAAATAACAAAGGGCCTTGGCGCAGGAGCCAATCCTGAAATCGGGAAACAATCCGCTATAGAAGACAAAGAAAGGATAACCGAAATGCTCGAAGGCGCCGACATGGTTTTTATAACCGCCGGCCTTGGGGGTGGAACGGGAACCGGGGCGGCCCCCGTCGTTGCGAAGATTGCAAAGGAGGTCGGCGCGCTTACAGTCGCAGTCGTCACGAAGCCCTTCTTTTTTGAAGGAAGCAGGAGAATGAGATATGCCGAAGAGGGACTTAATGAACTTAAAGCGGTTGTCGATACCGTAATAACCATTCCCAACCAGAGGCTTCTCGCCGTCGCGGGAAAATCCACGCCCATTGTCGAGGCTTTTAAAAAGGTTGACGAGGTTCTTTTGCAGGCCGTGAAAGGAATATCGGACCTTATAAACATTCATGGGCTTGTAAATGTCGATTTTGCCGATGTAAAAACAATAATGGCGGAGATGGGCATGGCCCTGATGGGAACAGGGCTTGCGGAGGGAGAAAACAGGGCCCTCGAGGCCGCGCAAAAGGCCGTGTCAAGCCCGCTATTAGAAGATATCAGCATAGAAGGCGCAAGAGGACTGCTCATTAATGTCGCGGGTGGCTCCGACATGACGCTTTTCGAGGTCAACGAGGCCGCCGAGAAAATAAGAGCCGAGGCGCATCCCGACGCGAACATCATATTTGGCGCGGTTATAGACAATTCCCTGGTTGACAAGATGATGGTTACCGTTATTGCCACAGGTTTTGGAAGGGAAGAATCAAATCAAAAGCTTTCGGAGGTGCCAAAGTCCGTAATTGCCAAAGAAAGTCAGGAATTTTTTAACGGTAAGAGGATCGAGCCTTTTAACATCAAGGGAGTCGATATCAGCCAGATTAAGGATAAGACCGATTACCTCAGCAAATTCCCGGAGGAATATGAAACCGAAGACTATGAGGATGAAAAATACGACATTCCTACATTCCTAAGAAAGCAGGCAGACTGATATTCAAATTATTTAACATATCCCGCACCTTTTGCACCCCTCGAAGCACTGGGGTGTTATCTTGAATTCAAGGCCCTTTTTGTACTCTTTGATAAGGTATTTTTTTGTTATACCCTGGTCTATTATATCCCACGGCAAAATCTCACGGGGATCGAACCTCCTTATGAAGTTTTTTATGTCCAGCCCCAGGCTTGACGCAGTTTTGTCAATCCCTGTCTTGCTTAAATAAGAATTTACGAGGATTTTTAATGAAAGCCTGGAGCCCCTGGCAAGAAAGGCCTCCGCATACGCGTCCCTGACCGAATTTATTTTAATGGTTATATTCGGTAGGGATTTAATCTCCCGGGATATATATCTAATCTTCCTCTCAAGAGTATTCCTTCCCTCAAAATTTTCCCACTGAAGGGGGGTCCATGGTTTGGGGACGAAAGGGCTGAAAGCAATAGTCAGATTTCCTATTCTTTTATTTATTTTCGAGGATGAAACAAATTTTTTCTGCATCAATTTTACAAGCCTTATAGTTTCATCGAGGTCCCTAGCCTCTTCATACGGAAGGCCTATCATGAAATATGCCTTTATGTTTAAGATCCCCTTACTGATAATGTCATTGGTTACAGATAAAATCTCTTCGTTATCTATATCTTTATTGATTAGTTTTTTAAGCCTCGGAGAGCCGGTTTCAATTCCGAGCGTTATGGTTTTTAAACCGGCTTTCTTAATTAAGTCAAGGTTTTTCTCATCAATGCAATCAAGCCTTATGGAAGAAAGGGAAAAGGATTTATCTGTATTTATTGAAAAATCCATAAAATTCCTTATGTTTTTATTGTCCAGGGTGTCAAAACCGACAAATCCGGCTTTTTCGCCTTTGTCCATGGCTTTTATAGAACTTAAAACACTTTCGGGGTTGGACTCCCTTAAAGGAAGATATATGTAACCCGCGCCGCAGAAACGGCAACCCCTCTTGCATCCCCTTGCCACCTCTATCATCTTAATATCCTTAAGGTCCGAGAATTTTGTGGTTATTACCGAGGATGAAAAAGAAGAACGGGCCGGGGCCCATCTCCTTTTTATTTTCTGGGGAAATCCGGGTTCAGGATTGATCTCTTTTAAAACATTCTTATCGTTAAAAACGAATTCATAATGAGACGGCGCGTAAATCCCTCCTATTTTTCCCGCATTGTAAATAATCTCCCTTTTGTTTTTCGCCAGTCCGGAGGCATAATATTTTGAAATATGTTCAAAAAAATCCGGAAGGATTTCTTCCCCTTCGCCGACGAAAAAAAGGTCAAAAATATCCGCGACAGGTTCGGGATTCAGAAAAGTTATAACTCCCCCGGCAACAAGGATAGGGAAGGATTCATCCCTATCCCTGGAAAGAAACGGGATCCCGTCAGATTCGAGTATCTTCAGGATATTATAAAAATCATTTTCATAACTTAGCGAAAAAAAGATAATATCATAACCGGAAATCCTTTTTCTTTCCTCCAAGGAAATTATTCCCCTTGAAATGTCATCCTGCAAGAAAGCCCTGTCGGCCGAGATAAAACCCGAATCGTTTATCAATTCGTAAACCCTTAAAAATCCCAGATTTGACATGGCAGTATTATAATAATTGGGGAACACTATTACGGATTTTACTTGTGGGTCCCGGGGCCTTGAAATTGAATTGCGTTCGTGCGATTGGTACTCGTCGTAGAGGCGGCGCACGTCGTTAATTTTTTTTATATTTTCTTTCATTTTTACTCCGTTTCATTTGGAAATTTCCGTCTCATGCCTTATAATATATTATAAGGCATTAACTCGTGGTAATACAATAAAGGGAACAAATTGGCAGATAATTTAAATTACGCTATTTCCGTAGAACGCCTCGTAAAAAAATACAGCGACATTTTTGCTGTAAACGATATATCCTTCAATGTTGAAAAAGGGGAGTTTTTCGCCTTTCTCGGGCCAAACGGAGCCGGAAAGACCACGACCATTAAGATACTTTGCACTTTAATAAGACAGACGGGCGGAACGGCATATATTAATGGATATAACGTGGCGGTTGACAGAAAAGAGGTAAGAAAATCCATAGGCCTTGTCTTTCAGGAACCAACGCTTGACAATGAATTAACCGCTTTTGAAAATCTTCTTTTTCATTGCGAGCTATACGGAATGGAAAAGAAGCTCGCGAAGGGAAGGATTGAATATATCCTTGATATCATAGGGCTATATTCTTACAAAAATAAGCTTGTAAAATATCTCTCCGGCGGAATGAAAAGGCGGCTTGAGGTCGGGAGGGGCCTTCTTCATTCCCCCGCAGTGCTTTTCCTTGATGAACCTACGGTTGGACTCGATATTCAAACAAGGATAAATATGTGGAATTTTATAGATTCTTTGAGAAAAGCAGAGAAAACCACAGTTTTTTTGACCACCCATTACATCGAAGAGGCTGAAGGATGTGACAGGATAGCCATAATAGACAATGGAAAGATAATCGCACAGGACACCCCCGATGAATTAAAAAAACTTATTGAATCTTCTCATGGAGAAATTCCCACGCTTTCGGATGTTTTTATTTCTCTTGTCGGGAGGCAGGCAAGGGATGAATCCGGGAATTCGATGGATAGGATGAAGGAGATTGGAAGGATTTTAAAGATAAAAAACTGGCATTGATAATTTGGTCTTTGACAGAACGCAGGAAGTTCGAAGGATTTTAAAGCGATTGGCGCTGGGGTTAATGCGAAGAGGCGAGGAGTATTAATTTAGCTGCCGTCTCGAGGACGAGCGTCCACCTCAGGGCATCAAGAGGTGTTTTTCCCCATGCGAAAGAGCCGTGAGATTTGACCATGAAAACCCCATTTCCGCCAAATATTCCTATTTTCTTGAAATCCGCAAACCCGCGCCCCTTTTTTATATCTTCGGTAAAACTTAGCGGATAGACAGGTATTTGCGGAAAAAAATACCTCGTCTCGAAATCAAGGGGGGTAATAAAAGTCGTTTCGGGATATTTTGAGCAAACCTCCTCGGCATTTTTAATTTGATTTTTAGTAAATTCGTTATTTCCCTCCCTCATTATGCTTCTTACCTTTTTATTGCACGAAAGAATACTTAGCGCCGTCGCGCTGGGAGGATGTGAATGAAAAACCGTGGAATCCGGAAAGCTTTGTAAAATGAACCTGTGAACTTCAATTTCCGAAGAAGGAACGGGACCGATGTGGGGGGCCTCTTTATTGGGCTTATTCCTGACGGAAACCCTCAGGGGAACCGTGGTAAAATCTGCATCCTTCAGGTCGATGAGGCTTTTTCCCGCAACGGTAATGAGCATGGTATCCCTTATCCCCATGCTGATATTTCCGCTGTGGGTGTCTATAAGGTTTTTGTCAAAGGCCATATTACAGACCCGCCTTAAATCCTTGATTTTATGACTGTAATTTTTTGAGCCCGGCATGTTTGATATCATAATATAAAAGCATGCCTATTACAAGAAAGATAACCCTTTATTGTTAATTCCCGCGCGCTTATGGTATAATATATCCATTGATTGGGGGCGTAATGGTTTCGACGGGGATGTTTAGGGCTTCAGGCTGCATGCCGAGGACGCTTTGTAGGCTCGTTAATCATTCGAAGCATAAATATAATCGCAGATAACTACGATTACGCATTAGCCGCTTAATCGGCTAACGTCTTTAGGACATCTACCTGCCGGTCCTAAAGGCGACAAGGGCAGGGTATCGCATTTTGACCCCCTTATGTCATAATGCCGAACACTTTATGAGGGCGGTCGATAAAAGGTCTTGTTTATTCTTTGCTTTTTGAGGCCGGCTTTTAAAGAATAAACTAAGCATGTAGACGCTTAGGTTTTATATCTTCGGACGCGGGTTCAATTCCCGCCGCCTCCACCAATTTATTTCCTCCGCGTATTGACTATCTCCTTGTAATTTTATATTATTTTTATAAATATGGCGTTTTCCGCACATAGCGGTCAGAGTCCGCAAAAGAAACAGGGATTCAAGATCCTTGCAGACAACAGAAAAGCCTCGTTTTTATACGAGATTTTAGAAAAGCACGAGGCCGGCATGGTTTTAACCGGACCCGAAATAAAATCCATAAGATCGGGCAGGATTAACCTTTCTGATGGCTACGCGGTCATTAAAAATGGCGAGGCATTACTTTTAAATGTTCATATAAGCCCCTATGAAAAGGCTTCTTACGAAAACAAGGACCCGCTCCGGTCAAGGGTCTTATTGCTGCATAAAAATGAGATTATGCGGCTATTCGGAAAGGTTAAAGAAAAGAACCTCACCCTTGTTCCGTTAAAGATATACCTGAAAAACGGCAGGGCAAAGGTCGAAATAGCGCTGGTAAAGGGCAAGAAGATTCACGATAAAAGGGAATCCATTAAGGAAAAAGAACAAAAAAGGGAAATCGAAAGGGCTTTTAAAAACAGGAGATAAATTTAACCGGATAAGAAGGGGGAACGGATATGATGATTTTTAGTTCTAATAAAATCAGGTTTATGTATTTTGCTCTAATAATTTTTATTGGTTCTTTGCTTTACGTTCCATCCGGATTTGCAGGAACGAGTCACCCAAATGCCCCCGGTTTTAATTTAAAAGTTTTAAACCCCTCCGCATCCGGTTACAAGAGTTTCTCCCTCTCCGCTCAAAAGGGACACGTTATAATACTTAATTTCTTTGCCACATGGTGTCACTCGTGCAGGAATGAAATACCTTCGATTGTCAGGTTTTATAATTCGTACAAGGCAAAGGGAGTAATTGTCGTGGGAATTAATGTCAATGACAGTCCGGCCGGAGTCAGTACTTTTTCACGGCTTTACGATATTACTTATCCCGTAGTATATGCTTCGTCTTCGTTGATTAGCGACTACGGGGACGTAAGCGAAATACCTCAAACTTTTTTCATCTCCCGCTCGGGTAAAATAATGTTCCAGTGGGTTGGCGAGGTACCGGAAGGGGTGTTAACAGGGGTGGTGAACAGGCTCCTTAGCATGCGTTAATCATCCACGTTTTCAATTTTATATTGCTTTTATCCGGGGGTTTATGGTAACATGTTTATCCTGCTTGTCCCCATCGTCTAGCCGGCCCAGGACATCGCCCTTTCACGGCGGCAACACGGGTTCGAATCCCGTTGGGGACGCCATTTGCCGGCGTGGCTCAGGGGTAGAGCAGCTGATTCGTAATCAGCGGGTCGTAGGTTCGATTCCTATCGCCGGCTCCATATTTAACGCTAGGTTGTTTAATTTTTTCCTTGATTCCTGTATTGACACTTCCCTCAATATATACTTTAATTAAAAAAGAAATGGCCTGGTTTCTATAACCGCCGAATTTAATTTTTTTCAAGTGGGGTTTGCCATGAAAAAAGCAATTATTCTTTTTGGTTTTATAATTTTTGGACTTGGGTTGTCAACCCCTTCCGCTATCCTTGCTTCCCCGCAAGGGACGAACAATACCCATCCTTCTTACAAAAGAAACAAAAAATTCATCAGGCTCATGAAAATGCTTACCGGAGACGTAACCTCGGTTACGGCGGTGGGAACCGGAACGGTAAAGGTATTGCCTTCAGGCTCGAGCATTAACGTTTCGGTGGAAGTTTTAGAAAAAACGCACGATGCCGCTTACGAGAGCCTATTAAGAAATGCCGGGAACATAACCTCCCACTTTAAGGGGCTGCCTTACTTAAAATCCATGCAAACCGGTTTTGTGGGCATTATGCCGCATAAGATATATAAAGATATGAAGTGGGTAAAGGACGGGTATGAGGGAACCGAGAATCTTATCGTTAACGTCTCCGGAAACAAAAATACCAATACCGCCCTTTTGTTCCTGCTTAAGCAAAAATACGCAATGATAAACAGCGTAACGCCTGTTTTTAACCACCTTAAGAAGTACAAGCTTATGGCTGTAAAGCTTGCCTACCTGGAAGCCCTTTCGAAAGCTAAGGTAATTTTTAATTCATTGAAAATAAAATCATTCAAGGTAAGGAAGGTCGAGGTAAGGAACGTCCCGCCGGTATTTCCAATGCCCCGTTTTATGGCTTTAAAGGCGGCTTCCGTTGGAACGGGGACTTCCGGTTCGCATGTTTACTTCTACAAAAAAGGGAAGGTAGCTTCGGAAGTGTTTATCAAATTGATTCCCAATAATTAGACCTGATTTCAAGGAAATTCGCCGCGCTAATACACGGCAGGGCGGCATGTAGCCTGTGCCGCGCGTAACGCTAATCAACTGCAATGCGGATTGGGTGTTTCTAAGGCGCGGCTGGAAAAATACTGAAAAAAGTATGACGGATTATTAACATGAAATTGAAGACTTTTCCATTATTTAAGCCATATCTTACGTTTGTCCTCGATAACAGGTTCCGGGGTCTATTTGATAAAGTAGAGAGCCATCTTAAATTCATGGGCGTTAAACCGGGGATGAGGGTCCTGGAAGTAGGGTGCGCGACCGGTTTTGTCACCTCGTACCTGTCTAATCTTGTTTCCGGCGATGGCTTCGTCGTATCCATAGACGTCCAGGAGAAAATGATAAAGAAAGCGAAAAGGAAAAGGGGTTTCCTGAAAAACACGGATTTCAGGACGGAAAGCGCAACCGATATAAAGAGCGTTAAAGACGAAGAAATCGATCTTGTTTTACTGTATTTTTCTTTTCATGAAATAAGCGGGAAAGAAGACGCCGTCCGGGAATTCTACCGCGTGTTAAAACCGAAGGGTATATTGTCTATTAGGGAACCCAGGGAAGAAGTATTAAAAAAAAACAGGAATGCCTACTGGGAATATATAGAAAAACATGGCTTTAAACCTGCCTTCGAGGCGGAGAATTGTGATGCCATAAGCTGCTGTTTAAAGTTCATCAAAGATTAATTTCCGCAAAAATTCTGGTTCCGACTATCGCTTAGGCCGGGATATGGTATACTCTTATTAAACAACTAATTTCTTAACCTTAATTAAAAGGAGTCTGCAATGGAACACAAACTGCCGGAATTGCCATACGCCATGGACGCTCTTCAACCTCATATCTCTAAGGAAACCTTAGAGTATCATTATGGAAAGCATCATATGGCTTACATCAACAATCTTAATAAACTCATAAAGGGAACGGAATTCGAAAATCTTGGCCTGGAAGATATCATAAGGAAATCTTCAGGCGGGATTTTTAACAACGCGGCGCAGGTATATAATCACACCTTTTACTGGAACTGCCTTTCCCCGAAGGGCGGAGGCCTTCCTTCCGCAAGCTGCAAGGAAACAGCCGGCGCCATAGAAAATAAATTCAAATCGTTCGACGAATTTAAAAAAGAATTCAGCCAGGCTGCCGCAACCCTTTTTGGTTCAGGTTGGGTGTGGCTCGTTAAAAATTCCGATGGCTCCCTTGAAATAATGACTGCAAGCAATGCGGGTAATCCTTTAACCTCCGGAAAGACGTCCCTTCTTACCATAGACGTGTGGGAGCATGCCTATTATATCGACTATCGCAACGCGAGGCCGACATACATCGAGCATTTCTGGAATATCGTTAACTGGGACTTCGTGGCGAAGAATTTCCACTCCACCGAAAATAAAAAATGAACCGGAGGACGCCCCGAAACCTCCTTTTTATAGGGGTTATATTTCTTTTTTTATCGGTCGGTTTTGCGGCTAAGGCTTTCGCGCTGGGATTCTGGACGAACTCGTTCAAGAACCACGGTTTTATCGGTAAAGCGTATACATGCGAAGGGGCCGGGTTTTCCCCCTCGCTTTTTTGGTCCAAAATCCCTGAAGGAACCGTATCCCTTTCTATTATAATGAAAGACGTTGATGCCCCCGGCGGTGTTTTTTACCACTGGGTGGTTTACAATATCCCCCCGGGCGTTAACGGTATCAGAAAGGGGATTTCGCCTTCATATCGTATGCCGGGGGGATTTTTTATTCAGGGGATAAACAGCTTTGGGGACCGGGGATATGGAGGGCCGTGCCCTCCTCCCGGAGGATACCACAGGTATTTTATAACAATTTACGCCCTGGACGTAAAACTTGATTTAGGAAAAGGAGCTAACGCCTATCAAGTTTTAAGGGCCATGAGAAGACACATTATTGGCCGCTCATCCATAGAAGGCAGGTTTTAAAATTCAAGAGCCACGGTCGTCATTCCGCGTTTTAAGAAGTTCAAACGCTTCCTCATCCGAAACGTCATGCCAGTTATTATAAGCCTGCGCAACCGCCCTGAAAAAATCAGGCGTTTCCAGCACGATAACCTCATCTACGAGGGGGGTTAATTTCGCGACGGTTTCAGCCCCGGCCACCGGGGACGCAATAATTATTTTTCCCGCCCTTTTTCCCCTCAACATCATAACAGCGGCGCGCATGGTAGAGCCCGCGGCAATGCCGTCGTCAACAAGTATTGCGGTTCTGTTTTCAAGGGGAGGAAGGGGGCTTCCTTTTCTCAGGATGCTTATCCTTCTTTCAATTTCCTTTCTTTGCCCGTCTATCACGCTCTCAATTGTTTCTTGCTCCAGATAATTATAGATATTTGGGTTTATGTACATGGTTCCGTCCTCCGCTATCGCCCCGAATCCTGCCTCCGGCTCATCCGGGAATGGAAGCTTTCTGACAATTATCAGTGAAAAATCAGCGTTGATATATTTTGCCGCTTCGATGCCTACTTCTATTCCGCCCTTGGGGATCGCGAGGACTATGCAGTTTTTATTTTTGTATTTTTCAAGGGCCTTTCCAAGTTTTCTGCCAGCATCCTTTCTGCTTTCGAACAAATTATTCCTCCGCTTTTTACCCGCTAACAAGCTTTTTGGTTACTATTGCAACATGCCTCCCCTGGAACCTCGCGATGGAAAGTTCTTTCGCGCTGGGCACGCGGCTGCCGTCGGAAGCCGCTATGGTTCCTGCCCCGTAAGGGCCTCCGCCTGTTACTTCATCCGTATCTGATATCTCCTTGCAGGAATAGGGAACCCCGACGATAATCATTCCATGGTGAAGAAGGTTTGAATGGAAAGATGTTATAGTCGTTTCCTGTCCCCCATGCTGGGTTGCCGTGCTTGTAAATACGCTTCCCACCTTTCCAATAAGGCTGCCTTTTGCCCACAGGCCTCCGGTCCTGTCAAGGAAACTTCTCATTTGCCCGACCATATTCCCGAATCTTGTCGGCGTTCCGAATATTATGGCGTCATAATCCGCAAGCTCTCCTGGTTCGGCGATAGGTGACTTCTGGTCGGTTATGGCCCCCATTTTCGCAAGGGCTTCGGGAGACAAGGTCTCGGGAACGCGTTTTACTATTACCCCTTCTTGCTCAACCCCCCTCGCGCCCTCCGCGACCGCCTCCGCCATTGCCTCTATATGCCCGTAGGTGCTATGATACAGGACAAGAATCTTCATTGTAAAACCCTCCTTTTATAATTTACTTTACCTGCAAATAAGATTATAATTTACAAAAGGTTTTTCTTTGAACCCTTTGTTAAATTATACCACCAATATTTATGGTTCATTACAACCTGTACCTCGTTATTTCCTCGCTGGCTATATTCCTCCTCACCCTTTTTTTAATAGTAAAAAAACCCCGAAACATAGGCATAGGTTATAGCGCTATTATAGGAGCCGTCCTTGCGCTTTTTTCCCGCGTCGTGACATGGGGGGATTTCGTCAAAGTATGGGGTATTGTATGGGACGCGACCTTCACATTCGTTGCCATAATAATAATCTCGATAATACTTGACGAGATAGGGTTTTTTGAATGGGCCGCCCTCCATATAGCAAGATTTGCCGGCGGCAGCGGCAGGAAAATGTTCGTATTTGTCATACTTCTCGGGGCAGGGGTATCGGCATTTTTCGCAAATGACGGAGCCGCCCTTATTGTAACTCCAATAATATACGAAAAAGTAAGGGCCCTTAAATTTAAAAGAAAAAATATCCTTCCGTTCGTGATGGCAGGGGGGTTTATAGCCGATAGTTCAAGTATTCCCTTTAAGATTTCCAATCTCGTAAACATAGTTTCGGCGGATTACTTTAAAATCGGCTTTTTTACGTATTTCATTCACATGTTTATCCCGTTCATATTTTCCGTTGGCGCCTCAACCCTGGTTCTCTATATTTTTTTCAGGAAGGATATTCCTTTGAAATACGATGTGGGGCTTTTAAAATTACCTAGGGAGGCTATAAAGGATTTAAGGCTCTTCAATTTTTCCTTTTTAATTCTTGCGTTTCTCCTTCTCGGGTATTTTTTAAGCGAATTTCTTAACCTCCCGGTCTCGGTTTTTGCCGTTTCATTTTCCTTGTTTTTTATCTACCTGGGGCACAGGAGCCCCGCGGTCGATCTGGTATCGGTCATAAAAAACGCCCCATGGAGCATAGTTATATTTTCGCTCGGGATGTACATGGTTGTTTTTGGGCTTAAGAACGCGGGACTCACTTATCTTCTTGGAAATTTAATTTCTGAATCCTCGAGGTACGGAAGCCCTGGGATTATATTTTTTACGGGATATTTAGCGGCCTTTACCTCCTCGGTTATGAACAACATGCCGACGGTCATGATAAATTCCCTCGCGATCCATGCTTCCCACCTTAAAAGCGTATTGTTAAGGCCTTCCGTTTTTGCCAATGTTATTGGGTGCGACCTTGGCCCCAAGATAACGCCCATAGGTTCGCTTGCCACCCTGTTATGGCTTCACGTCCTCGAAAAAAAAGGAATAAAAATCGGATGGGGTTATTATTTTAAGGTGGGGATAATTTTGACTATTCCCGTCCTATTTTTTACGCTCCTGGGGCTGTGGCTGGGACTTTTGTAATATAATCAAAATTGTACGATAATATTATTGTATGGAAGGGGAAAATATAACTATAACCGGCGTTATAAAGCGGGTTGTATTCAGAAATAACGAAAACGGTTTTTCGATTCTAAATATTTTCTCGGACGGCCGGTCTCTAACCGCCTCCGGTACTTTCTTCGATACCCCCATTCCGCAATCAAAGATCACCCTGACAGGAAAGTTCTCCCACCATAAGAAATACGGCCTTCAATTTGCCTTCGAAACATACGAGATTTTTACTCCTGGTTCCAGGACATCTGTAATCGAATATCTTTCCTCAAGCGTTTTTAAGGGTATAGGAAAGTCGCTCGCATCCGAGATTTATGACTCTTTTAAAGAAGACACTATCGATATAATTGATAATTTTCCCGAAAGGCTTAAAGATGTAAAAGGGATTGGAAACGCTAAGTTCGAGAGCATTGTAAAGGGCTTGAATGAAAGCAGGGGTTTCAGGAAAGCGATAATGTTTTTCAAGCCCTATCAGTTCAGCGATTATCAGGTCAAAGTAATTTATGAAAGGTTTAAGGATGCATCCGTAGCCGTCGCAAAAAATAATCCATATTTATTCACAGAAATCAGAGGTATCGGTTTTAAAAAAGCGGATATCATGGCGCAAAAACTTGGAATCAAAAAAGACGATGCTCACAGGGTCAAAGAAGCCTTAATCTACTCCGTCAGGGTTCTATGCGAAAACACGGGAAATTCCTTTGTATACTTGAGGGACATTAAAGTTATTTTTGATGATATTATCGAAGGTTCGGGAGATTTTGGCAATATGGAAATCAATGGGGGTCCTGCGGCGTTAGGATCTGGTACGGATATTACAGGGGAAATGGATTTAAAACCATTCTTAAATGAATTAAAAAATGAGAAAAGGCTTATTTTTGAGATTGAAAACGGCTCAAATCTCGAAAGAATATACCTGCCAGCCTATTATTATGCCGAAACCGGCGCGGCCAGGGAGATTAACAGGATCGTTTCCGTAAAAATGGATGATAAATTAAATAAAATTATGACCCGTTACAAAGAAAAAAAGGAGGATTTTCTCGTTGAATTAACCGCGGAACAAAAATATGCCGTCCTGAACGCTCTTAGCCATAAAATTTCTATAATTTCGGGAGGGCCGGGAACAGGAAAATCTACTGTTATAAAGGAAATCGTGGAATTATATTCAGGCCGGAAGGTTGCCCTTTGCTCCCTTTCGGGCAAGGCCACTCAAAGGCTTTCGGATATCCTTGGTAATAATATTTCACCCGGTGTTTCTATTTCTACTATTCACCGGCTTTTGGGCGCGAGATTTTCCGGAAAAGGGAACGATGGAGAATTGAGGGAGGATTCCGCGTATTTTTCTTATGACGAGAATAACAGGCTTCCTTTTGACCTTATAATCATAGATGAGATGAGCATGGTTGATATCATGATATTTTACAGGCTTCTCAAGGCCGTAAAGGATGAAACCGTCCTTGTGCTGGTGGGGGATGTCAACCAGATACCGTCCGTAAACCCCGGGGACGTCCTCAGGGACATTATATATTCTGATTCCATGGATCCTTACAAGTTAAAGCCCGTTTTTCCCCTTACTTTTCTGACCAGGGTTTTCAGGCAGGCAGAGGGTGGTCTTATAAATATTAATGCCCAGAACATCCTTAAAAATGAAAAATTTATATTGTGTAAAAAAGATGAAAACTCATGCGAGTTCAGGATTTTTTATAAAAAAGACTACGATTACAAGGAATCCGGAAAAAAAGCCCTTCTGGACGACTTGGAGGGTTTCATAAAAAAAGTCGCGGAAAAAAGAAAAAAGGCAAATAACGGGATTATAAACCCGGCCATGATGAAAGACGTGCAGGTACTTACGCCCATGAAGAGAGGCGAACTGGGGTATTATAACCTGAATAATATTCTGCAGGATATTATGAATCCGGGGCCCGCCGCCCTTGAGGACTGTTTTAAATGTAACGGTATAGAATTCAGATCCGGCGACAGGGTGATTCAGAGAAGGAATAACTATGATACAGATGTTTTCAACGGTGATAGCGGGATTATTATCGAAATCAACCATTCCGAAAAAAAAGTTATAATCGATTTTTCCGCTGGCACGGACGGTTCAAAAATAGTGGAATATGGTTTTATCGACACGTATGATAATATTGCGCTTTCTTACGCCCTTTCAATCCATAAATCGCAGGGAAGCGAGTTCGATAATGTAATCATATTGTTCCATCAATCCCACTATATGATGCTAAAAAAGAACCTTCTTTATACGGCCGTAACGAGGGGAAAGAAAAACGTCGTAATCTTTGGAACATATAAGGCCTTCGGAATGGCGCTGAATTCCAGGGAGGATTTGAGAAATTCGGGGTTTAAAGACAGGCTTTACGCGACTAAATAGTTGTATTAAATTAGCCGATTTACTAAATAAATGAAAAGTATATTATTATAAAATACTTAAATTTGGATAAATCTATCTGAATTATTAATCCATGAAAATTGATTTTATTTATAAAATCAGAAAAATTATTCCGGAAAGCGTGGACGAGTTTTATGAAAGTATCCTTGGACTCGAGTCGTTCCGCCAATTTTTCGATAGTCCCGAAAAATTGGAAAACCAGAGAAAGGCTTTTCTGGGTTTATTCGAAAATATCCTGGACAAATATGAAATATCTATAAAAGGATTAAAGGCCGATAAAACCTGCTCAAAAATCGAATTTTTCTTAGAAAAAGAAACCTGCCTCCAAAAATATATTAAAAAAGATGATTACTTGAGTAATATCTCGCAGAAACTGGGCTCTATTCATTATTCCCTGGGAATCCCCCACCCGGTTTTAATGAGATCATTCGATACGTTTGAAGACATAATAATAAAAAACATAGGAAAAGCATACGTATATAGAACTCCCTCAGCTACGCGAGGCGGGAAAATAGACGCAATAAACAATTCCATCCCCTTTATAAAATCTTTGTTCGAAGGGTTTAAGAATGGAATATCGAGAATATATTTTTTCTATATTATTAAAGATACCAGGGTCCTTGTGGACAAGTTCAGAGAAATGTTTGGGAATATTCACCCCAAAAGCCTGAATCTTGCAAATGTAAACCTTCTTATAAAAACCCTGAATGAAATTAAAAGAAACGAATTAGACAAACATAAAAGCATCGACGAGTGCCCCCAGACAAAATTATTCCAAACCAATGAGTTTAATTCATATTTTCCGGGAAGAGACGAAAAGGAAACCTTGGTAAACCTGCATATCAACATACATAAAGCAATCAAAAATCTTAGCTACTACATTAAACAGGAAAATTATAATTATTCCATACAGGTCTTTAATGAATTGTTTCGGCTTTTCCTGATGATTTCCGTGTTTATTTATTCCAGGACGACCGGTGAAAGCGTAGACCGGGTTAAAAAGGAACTTATCGAACTAACGGATTATGACAAGCTGACCCACCTCTTTAACAAAGAAAGATTCCTGAAAGAACTGGATCTTTTAAACAAGGAGGGGCTCAAATTTGTCCTTGTTTATTTAAACATAGATTCCTTTAAAACCATCAATGAGATTTATGGCTATTCTTTCGGGGATACCGTGCTTGTTAAATTCGGGGGCATATTAAGAGGGATATTCAGGCACGAAGGGGATATGATTTCAAGGTTCGACAAGGATGAATTTTTTATCATCGCGAGAAATGTCTGGAATGAGAATATAATTCTTAGAAGGCTCAGGGAAAATTTTGATTCGGAAAAGATAATTCTTAACAATATAAATATTTCCCTGAAGGTAAACGGCGGGATAATAAAAAGCGATAAACGATTTTCAAGCAATGAACTTATCGGAATATCATACCAACTTGTCAATAAATTAAAGGAAATGGGAAGAGGGGCTGACAGCAAAGGTCTGCGCGGTAGCAGTTTTATAGGCTATTCCGGGGCTAAAAAACACTTTTCATTGTATAATAAAAAAATAGAAAAAAAGGATTTTATTTTAAGGGCCATAGAAGAAGACAGGATCATCCCCGTTTTTCAACCTATTCTTAACTTAAAAAACTTTAATATAGACAGGGTTGAGGCACTTATGAGGATAAAAGGCAAGGATGGAAAATTACATCACCCGTATGAATATATCCTTATTGCCGAAGAGTTTGGCCTGATTGAGCATATGGATCTTATCATGATAGAAAAAT
This sequence comes from bacterium, assembly GCA_021806885.1. Lineage (GTDB taxonomy): Bacteria > SZUA-79 > SZUA-79 > Acidulodesulfobacterales > Acidulodesulfobacteraceae > JAKAPT01. The sequence goes on from JAKAPT010000009.1 coordinate 35,525, forward strand.
CCCTGAAAATTCTCAAGGATCTTAATAATGAGAAGAAAAGAGTAACTATGGATTTGAACCTTTCGGGGGAAGATATTACGATAGTCGATTTTATAAATAAAATTGAAAATATAATAGATAAATATTTGATCGATCCTAAAAATGTAATATTCGAAATAACTGAAACCGCGGCAATCAAAAATATGGATATTGCCTCAGATTTTATAAACAAATTTAAATCCAAGGGGTTTGAGTTCGCGCTGGACGATTTCGGTATCGGGTTTTCATCCCTTTTTTACATGAAGAATTTAAAGGTCGATTACGTAAAGCTCGACGGCTATTTTGTTAAGGATATCATAAAATCGGAAGAAAGCTTCTATCTTCTGTCGTCCCTGATATCAATGGCAAAGGCCTTTAATGCCAAGACAATAGCTGAATTTGTCGAAAGCAAAGAGATTTTGCAAAAATTAAAAAGAATGGATGTGGATTACGCGCAGGGATTTTTTATCGGGAAACCCTTGCCTGATGTAAAAAAAGGGTTTATAATTCCAAAGAAGGTCAGATTATTATAGCCCTTAGGGCTTATTGAGTAAAGGACATGGTTGACATAATGGTTTTTAAATGGCGGAGAGAGAGGGATGAGCGTCCTTAAGGACGCTAAAAGCGGCGAACCCTCGGACGCCCTTCGGGCTTAGGGTTCTCATCCAAATATCCGTTATTGAGTAAAGGACATGGTTGACATAATGGTTTTTAAATGGCGGAGAGAGAGGGATGAGCGTCCTTAAGGACGCTAAAAGCGGCGAACCCTCGGACGCCCTTCGGGCTTAGGGTTCTCATCCAAA
>JAKAPT010000059.1 GCA_021806885.1 bacterium
AAAAATAGAATAAAGCAGTTAAAGGACAAAGGAGGTGATAAAAATTGAAAAAGCTTACAGTATTGACTTTAGGACTTTTCTTGGCGGTATCCGTCTTTGCGTTCTCTGGATGCGCGAAAAAGCCAGCCCCAACAGCACCCGCAGCACCGGCAGCACCTGCAGCTCCTGCGGCACCGGCATCATCGTCAACCACCGCTAAAAGTGCTCCTGCAGCTCCTGCAGCTCCTGCAGCTCCTGCGGCTCCTGCTAAAAAAGCAAATAGCTAAAAGTTTAAGCTTTAATTTTATCATTCCGCCTTCTTCTTTAATAAAATTAAAGAAAAGGCGGTTTTTTTATTCCGCCTATTTTTACCTACCTGCAACACCCATCTTTTATATAAAAAAAAATGGACTTTTAAGGAACGAAGATATAAAATTAATTATTAAAAACAATCAAATAGAGGTAAGAAATGCGCAAAAAAAATCTTTTTATCTTTTTTATTATTCTTGGTTTCATTTTTATCCTTGCGTCTTCGTCCTTTCCTAAAAGCTCTTTTGCCGCTGGAAACGGGAATACCGGGGACGGCCTGAGCGCGAGTGAAATCAAGAGTCTTAAGCTTTTTTCAAGGGTATACACCCTGATTAAAAACAATTACATAAAAAAAGAAACCACCAAAAAATTAATTTATGGCGCTGTTGACGGAATGGTTTTAACGCTTGATCCTCATACCTACTTCCTCACGCCGGGAGAATTCACAGAGATGAAATCTCAGACATCCGGGGAGTTTGTAGGGCTCGGTATAAAAATTTCATCGAAAAACCATTATATTACGATAATCTCTCCCATAGACGGTACCCCCGCGCAGAAAGCCGGTATAAAGGCAGGGGACGTCATATTAAAAATCGGTAAAATCCCTACGTTAAATATGAATGTCATGAAGGCAGTGAACCTCCTTCGCGGAAAGGCTGGAACAACCGCGACCCTAACTATAGAAAGGACCGGCGTTAAAGCTCCGTTCGTCTTAACCATCCGGAGGGAGAAAATACTTTTGAAAAGCATTTCCTACATGACCCTTCCCCATCATTTAGCATACATCAGAATTTCTAGCTTCCAGGAGCATACTAACGACCAGCTTATATCTGCCCTTAACGCCTTGAAAGAGAAAGAGAAAGGAATTAAAGGGCTTATACTGGACTTAAGAAACAATCCTGGAGGGCTTTTGAACCAGGCGGTTGCTGTTTCCAGCGATTTTATAAAAAAGGGGATAATAGTTTACACAAAGGGCAGGATAAAAGACCAGGATGTTAATTATTACGCCCTTAATAAACATCTTCAGCCCGATTACCCTATTGTCGTGATCGTGAACGCCGGAACCGCCAGTGCCGCGGAAATAACTTCCGGAAGCCTTCAGGCCCACAAAAGGGCGGTTGTCGTTGGAACAAAAACGTTTGGAAAGGGTTCGGTGCAGACGGTTTATACGCTTCCCGGAGGGGCGGGCATGGGGCTTACTACGGCGTTTTATTTCCTTCCCAACGGCGTTTCCATCCAGGATACCGGGGTAACGCCAAATTTTATTATCCATAGCTCAAAAGATTTTGTGATGGTTAAGTCCCTTCCGTATTTAAGGGAAATTAACCTTAAACACCATTTTAGTAACCCTGGGACTGCTCCGGCCGCGAAGGCATCCGCAAGCAAAACTTTCGACGTCTATTTTAAAAAAGACACCCAGTTCAGGTTTGCGTACGAGCTTCTAAGGAGCTGGGATTTCTTCGGGGCCGCCGGAAGTGATGGAAAATAGAGATAAATTAATAGTCGCCCTTGATTACGACAATCTTGATTCCGTCAAACGCCTTCTCGAAATATTAAAAAGGGAGGCCGTATTCTATAAAATCGGATTAGAGCTTTTTACCTCTGTCGGGGCTAAGGCCGTGGAATTCGTAAAAAACGAGGGACACAAGGTGTTCCTGGACCTGAAATTCCACGATATCCCGAACACCGTCTATGGCGCCGTGAAATCCGCGGGTATGCTGGGCGTCGATATGCTAAACGTCCATGCCTCGGGAGGGGTTGAAATGATGAAGGCAGCAAGGAAAGGCGCGGACGAGGCGTCAGCCGTTACCGGAAAGAGCTTAGACGTTATTGCGGTTACGATCTTGACGAGCCTTGAGGATAAAGACCTGCGAAATATTTTCCCCGGCCGCGGCACAGGCGCTAAAAAACTAGTAATCCATCTCGCGGGCCTTGCGAAGGGTTCCGGCCTTGACGGTGTCGTCTGTTCCGGCCATGAATCGGCGGGAATAAAAAAAGAAACCGGGAACTCTTTTAAGACAGTGGTGCCTGGAATCAGGCTTTCCGCCGGTCACGGCGGCGCCCCTTCCAAATCCGCCGGGGACCAAAAAAGAATAATGACGCCGGGGGAGGCTTTTGAAGCGGGCGCTGATTACATCGTGGTTGGAAGGGAAATAACAGGAGCCGCGGATCCGCTTGAGGCTTTACATAAAATATATAAGAATATAGAAAAATAAATCAGGACCCCTTTTTCCCTTTTTAAAAGGTGTCCGGTTTATTCACTTTTAATGCGTTTAATTATCTACGGAACAAATACTATAAATGAGGCTATTTTATCCGGTGCGGTAAAGGACAGGGTTTTTGTCAGCGAGAAAAAACAAAAAAGCGGATTAATAGATAAAGGCCTGCTGGAACTGCTCAAAAAAAATGGAATAGGGGTTTATCCCAAAAAAGACGAGGCCTTTATAAGTGAATTTGGCAAAGAAGCATTCGTTAAAGGAATTGCCGGGGTAGCCGATTACAGGGAATACGGGTATGAAGATATTCTTGCCCTTCCAAAACATGATAGTCCCCCTTTCTACCTTATTCTCGACGGGATAACCGATCCCCGGAATTTTGGCGCGATAATAAGGACCGGCAATTGCGCCGGGCTCTCGGGCATAATAATCCCTAAGAATAATTCCATAGGCATTACCTCTGCGGCGGCTAACGTTTCCCAGGGAGCCCTGTTTTATACCCCGGTTGCTGCGGTTGTCAATATAGCAAGGGTCATAGACGATCTTAAGAAGCGGGGCGTATGGGTCGTGGGCCTTTCAAACGAGGGAAACGAAGATATTTATTCAATGGATTTCACCGTTCCCCTTTCGCTTGTCGTAGGCTCGGAAGGGCGCGGCTTAAGGCGCCTGACCTCTTCCAAGTGCGAGAAAATTCTAAAGATTCCCATGATGGGAAACGTAAATTCGCTAAACGCGTCGGCGAGCTTCGCGGTCTGCGCCTACGAGATCCTGCGCCAGAGGCTAAGCAGATAAAAATTGTAAGTTTCCTTTCATTTTGATAAAATGACAATCTCTCGACATATTCTTCAACTTCTTCGGGGCGTGGCGCAGCTTGGTAGCGCATCTGCTTTGGGAGCAGAGGGTCGGAGGTTCAAATCCTCTCGCCCCGACCATTCAAACTATGTATTACTTGTATATTTTATTCGGACTTACTTACATTATCGGTTCCTATCTCCTTGGAGCCATTCCCACATCCGCCATTATCGCCAAATATAAAGGGGGTTTTGACCTTACCAGGCAGGGGAGCGGAAACCTTGGAGCCACGAACGTCGCCCGCATCATAGGAAAGAAATTCGGGGCGATCACCCTCGTGTTGGACGCGCTGAAGGGCTTTATCCCCGTGTTTACAGCGGTTAAATTGCTTCATTTCCAGGGCCTTATACTCATACCCCTGATTGCCTTGCCCGTGGTTGGCCATTGCTATTCCATATATATAAATTTTAAGGGCGGGAAGGGCGTGGCAACGGCGCTTGGAGCTTTCATGGGTATTTCTCCCTTAGCGGTAATCGTGGCGGCCGTGATATTCTTCGCGATCGTTTTTACTTCCAAATATGTTTCCCTCGCGTCTATCGTCAGCGCGTTTTTCATGCCGTTCATTATGTTCTATTTTAACGAGGATATATTTGTATTTATCGGCGCCCTGCTGGTAGCAGCCCTTATTATATACAAGCATTCGGCGAACATAAAAAGACTAATGGAAGGTACCGAACACAGGTTTTCAAGGTAAATAATTATTAAAATTGTCTCGTAAGCCTGGACAGCACCTTGACAAACTGGAACAGTATAATTACAATTTAATTGAATATAAATGGTATAAAAATTACTGGAACATAGCCGTTTATTTTTTGGTATTAAATTAAGACTAAAATGGAGAATGGAGTTATGAGAAGCATGTTTAAAAAAATCATGTTTACGGTATTAATTCTTGGTTCTGCCGCTTTGTTTTTTACAGTTGCAATCAAAACAACCGAAGCGGGACAAACGCGTTACATTTCTAACAGCGCCCGGCTTATAAACCGCGGCAGGTATTTGGTGGAAAATGTCTGCAAATGCAGCGACTGCCACACGCCGAGGGACAGGTTCGGCCGCCCCATAAAATCAAAATGGCTCGAAGGAACGGTCCTCAATCTAAAGCCGATTCACCCGGTACCGGGCTGGGCGGGAAAAACCCCTGACATTGCCGGTCTTCCTAAGGGATGGACAAAAAAAGATATGATTAAATTTTTAACGACGGGCAGAGATATAAAAGGCAAGTTTGCAAGACCGCCCATGCCAGGCTATAGGCTGACGAAAAAAGACGCCGTTTCCGTTACGGATTATCTTAAAAGCTTAAGTCCAAAAAATAAATAGAAAATTAAAATTACGGGTAGAAATTATAAAAATTGTATCTGATTTATTTTTGGTGATTATAACAGATTTGCCAAAAAATGCCCTATTTGCGGAGAAACTGTCAAAATTAATTTTAATTTAATTTTAAAGGTTAAATGATGATACATAAAAATTTCAAAATTTATATTATAATTTAAACAAGAGGTACATTATAGATAGATAAAAATTGTCTTGACAATATTAATTCGGTAGTATAAACTTATCCATGGCTTAATTATCTAGTTGTTTAGATAAGGTCAAATGTTAACGTTGCGGTCATAGCACCGTGAAAGAAGTAAGAGGAGAAGTGGAATGAGGTATCAAGGAAAAGTGAAATGGTTTAACGACAGCAAAGGTTTTGGTTTCATCGAGCAGGAAAATGGACAGGATGTTTTTGTTCATTATTCCGCAATTACTCAGGATGGTTTCAAAACTCTGTCAGAGGGACAAAAAGTCGAATTTGAAATTACAAACGGCGCGAAAGGCCCTCAGGCTATCAACGTTACAAAGGTTTGACCTTTGCAATAGTACCATTTGCTGAAATCTTTAACCCCAGTAAATAAAATTTATTGGGGTTTTTTTTTGGAGGTTTTAAATTTTGAATTATCAAGAAAAAATTAGAAATATAGCCGTCGTCGCTCACGTAGACCACGGCAAGACCACATTGATAGACAAGATGCTCAAGGAGAGCGTCAATAAAAGGGACTACGAGGCCATGCCTGAAAGGGCAATGGACAGCGACGAGCTTGAAAAAGAAAGGGGTATAACCATCCTTTCGAAGTGCACGGGAATAAAATACAACGACTACAGGATAAATATCGTCGACACGCCGGGACACGGGGATTTCGGTAGCGAGGTGGAAAGGGTTTTAGCGATGGTCGACGGCGTGCTCCTTCTCGTGGACGCCTTTGACGGGCCCATGCCGCAGACGCGGTTCATACTCAAAAAGTGTTTTGATTATAACCTTCATATCGTCCTTGTCATAAATAAAATCGACAGGCCGGGCGCGAGGCCTAAAGAAGTCCTGGAGATGGTCTACGACCTTTTTCTGGAGCTTGGCGGGGGAAACGTAAATCTCGATTTTCCAGTCATATATTCGTCCGCCAAGGAAGGCTATGCGCTGAATGACCTCGGGAAACACGGGGAAGCGGGTAAAGTGGGCCTCAAGCCGCTTTTTGACGCCATAACAGAATTCATACCCCATCCGCCCATATTGAACCGTCCCTCCCTCGAATTCCTGGTGACAAGCATAGGGCACGACGATTTTCTTGGGGCCACGGCGATAGGAATAGTGAAGTCGGGAGGCCTCAAGGTTATGGACCAGGTGTTTCTTTACAACGCTAAGGACGAACTGGTGAAGGCAAGGCCCAACAAGATATTCCTGTTTGACGGACTTAAAAAACAGGAAACAAATGAGATAAAAGAGGGTGATATCGCCCTCGTGTCGGGGCTGACCGGGGTCACGGCCGGGGACTACGTCGTTAACGAGAAACCCGTTTCCCCGCTTCAGAGAATAAAAATAGACGAGCCGGTAATACTTGTAAATTTTATCGTAAATAAAAGCCCGTTTTCCGGAAGGGAGGGAAAACTTGTTACCACGAGGCGGCTCAGGGAAAGACTGTTTAAGGAAGCGCTGAACAATGTCGGCCTAAAGGTTTCCGACACGGGAGACGAAACTATATTTGACGTGTATGGAAGGGGGCTTTTGCACCTTTCCATCCTTATAGAAAAAATGAGAAGGGAGGGCTTTGAGTTTGCCGTATCTAAGCCAAAAGGAGTCATAAAAGAAATAGACGGCAAAAAAATGGAACCGTATGAACTTCTTTACATAACCATTAAGGATGAATTCACCGGCCCCATTTTGGAGAGGCTTTCTTCCATGAAGGGAAACCTTATAGACATGACGAAGGATGACAAGGGTAACACCTACCTTGAGTTTGTCATACCTTCAAGAAGCATAATGGGTTTTCATAACGAATTCCTTACCCTTACAAAAGGAACCGGTACGATGAACCATAATTTCTATAAATTTGACGAGTTTGCGCAGGAAATATCCCCAAGGAAAAACGGCGTGATGATATCTATGGAAAATGGAGAGGCCAACTCCTACGGGCTTTTTAATCTCCAGGAGAGGGGGAGCCTCTTTGTAGCCCCGCAGGACGAGGTGTATGAAGGAATGATAACAGGCATTCACTCGAAGCCGGGCGATATAACAGTTAACCCCTGCAAGAAAAAACAGCTCACGAACATGCGCTCCAAGGCCTCGGACGAGATGATAACCCTTACGCCTGCCATAAGGCTTACTATTGAATACGCGCTTGAGTTCATAGAGGACGACGAGCTTGTAGAGTTTACCCCCCGTTCCATAAGATTGAGGAAAAAACTTCTTTCGGAAAATGAAAGGAAAAAGGAGTCAAGGGGGCTTTTAAAGGCGTAGCAGCACAGGCGTTAGCCATGAATAAAACCGGGAGGCCGTGATGATAAAAATTTGCGCTGTCCAGATGTCTTCTTCCTTTGACTCCAAAAGGACCCTTCAAAAGGCGGCGGAATTTCTTCAGATGGCGGACAGGGGCGGGGCCAATATAGTCTGTTTTCCCGAATTATTCAATACCGGCTGGTTTCCTCAATTCCCCGACCCTTCCGCCAGGGAAATATCTCCCTTCGAACTGGCCGAAGACCTTAACGGGAAAACAATCGATTTAATGACCCACTACGCCAGGAAATTCGGCATGGTCATTATCGCCCCTTTTTTCGAAAAGTTCGAAAAAAAGTCCGATAATAAATCTGACACCTTTTCTTCCTCCTTTTTTTACAACAGTGCGGCGGTCGTTTCCGAAGAAGGCCGGATTCTTGGCGTGTACAGAAAGATTCATATCCCCCACATCGAATATTATTATGAAAAAACCTATTTTTCCGCCGGGTCCGAAATTCCGGTTTTCGAGACGTCCTTCGGCAAAATAGGGGTGCAGATATGCTGGGACAACTTCTTTCCGGAGGTATCGAGGATTTTAGCCCTAAAGGGCGCGGATATTATATTCGCTCCGACCGCATCGGCATTCAGCACAAACGAAAAATGGTTCTCGGCCATTTCGGCCAACGCGTTCGTGAACGGGGTTTACATAGCGAGGGTGAACCGGGTAGGGACCGACGGCTTTCTCGATTTTTACGGCAAGTCCTTCTGCGTGTCCCCGGACGGGTCGCTCTTAGACAAGGGCGCTAAAACGGGAGAGTGCATAATCATATATAATATTCATACCGACGAGATCGAAAAGGAGAGGAAAAAATGGCCTTTCCTCGAAGAAAGGCAGAAAGACGCGTACGGGGAAATCTTGC
>JAKAPT010000060.1 GCA_021806885.1 bacterium
CCTTCCATGATTAAATTAGTTATAATATTTTTAACCGTTAAGCCTCCCGTTTCAAGTTCTGAAATTACTAATCCAAGATTCTCCCTTATAAGCTCTCTTTTAAATATCTTCACCGGGAAAAGGCTGAACCCCTCTTTAATCACCATTAATTTGCAAATATTTTCCGTCTCTTCTATAAACATTAAGGGGGTTTCAAGTGAGGAAACGGTTCTTGACCGCAAAAATATTATGACAAGATACTCGTAGGGAAGAACAAAACTGACCGTATCATAATTTCCTGGAATATCAATGGAATAATAACCGTTAACGGCGGGAGAATTAGAATAATAAATGCCCTTTTCCCCTAGAGGATTTTCAAACAAGAAATATGATTTTCCGGAGAAATTTTTTTTTACGTATTTCTTTAGATAAATATTATTTTTATTTTCAGGAATTTTAGAAAAAAGGATGTTGCCTGATATCGCGGCCAGTTTAAAATTCCTTGACGCCGCGTTCGCTTCCCGCCTCCTGACAAAAAAAGAACTTCCTTTATCGCTATCGAACAATTGAAGCGTGTCGTGTTCCTCGATATATATTAATGGCGCTGCCGCCGGCGTCGTTAAACCGCGCTGGCGCGGAGTGGTTTTGAAAAACATAACGGGCCTACATCGTATTAATTATATGTATTTAGCTGGTTCAGGTTTATCAAATCCGGCAAATAACCTGCGGGTATCTCGATTTCAGTCCCCGTAGGTTCAATAGGCACATAATAATAAACCCCGCCGTTAACCTCAGGCAGATAGGAATTTTGAAACGGGCCTGCTATATGATAGGAATAGCTATAGGAATCTCCCGCGTTATTGGTGTAACTATAATTCATTCCTGAATTACAGGAATCGGCCGGATTATTCGCGTAGCTTAAAACAGCGTTGTTTCCGTCCATTCCTTCAACCATAAAATATAGATAAAGGGGACCGGTAACATATTTATACGTTGTCGTGCGCCCCCTGCCGGAATTAATATATTTGGTTAATACGGCCTCGCAATACGCTCCCCCGATATAAAAATTACGTCCTATATAACCGTTATAGGAATCTCCATTGACGCCCGTAAGTATGGGATCTATATATTCTATTTTTTTATCCGGAATATAAGAGCTTCCCGGTATTCCGTACATAATTTCCTTATAAAAATTAAAATAGTCCGGATACGCGTTTGGTGAAGACTTATATTTTGGAGAAGGGGAAATGGTAAGGGTATAGCTTATCTCCTGGCCATTTGAAGGGCTATCGTTCACGCCGATGCAAACCTCGGTGTCGTCAATAATCGATATGCTGCCGTAAACGCAGTCTGTCCCCGGATCAGAGTTCACAAAATCAAGCCCTAATCCCGCAGCAAGATAATCCCCTTCCTGCAATTCGCTGATGGTGGCAAATTTATTATTATTATTCACGTATGTGCTTTCGGCATTGATAAGCGTGTTCGCGAGTTCAGAAATATTGCCTGAGCGTTCCTCGTAAAATATACCCTTCAGCGATGGAAGAACAGCCGCCGCCATAAGGCTGACAATAATGAGGGAGACGATGATTCCCATCAGGGAAAATCCGTTAATGTCTTTTTTAATATTTTTGTCCATGTATCAAAAAGCGCTTAATAATCCCGTTAAAATAGAAAAAATATTCTTTAAAATACTTGAAATTACCGATGTACTTCCATAACTACTCGCTTTACCCGCGTAGGAAATCCCGCCGTCGGGACTGGGAGAAATGTTTATTCCGGCCGGCTTGGGCACCGGCGCCGCTGAGAGATTAACCCGTATGTACTTTATATTCCCTGCCGCAGTTATACTGTCCCTCTTTCCTGTTATCCCTTCGCTAATCTCCTCTTTAACAATCCCTGAACCTGACAGGGAGGAAGGAAAAACAGTATCCTCTGTTCCGCCTGAAGGATCCACGCAAATGCTGATAACGGAAGTCATCAATATTCTATCGATGCACTGCCTTTCTAAACCCATCCATTTGCGAGTGTTAAAAGGCATAGGACTTAAATAAGGAGGATCGCTTGTTTCAAGATCTTGCAGGCTTCCAAACATTCCGGTATTTTTCATATAGGAATGTTCCGCCTTTATCACCAGGTCCGCGGTATTCACGATATTTTGGGCCTCTTTGTTGTATATTTCTCCATCGGTAAAGGGATATGAAAGGGAGACCCGGCAAAAAATAATCATGAAAAATAAGACATAAAACGTAAATTTGCTCATCTTAATCAAAGGTAAAAGTCAACATGCCGCTAAACGCGGTATTATTTGCCGAGGAGGCATTTCCATTAAACAGGTCCGTAAGGCAGGTCTGGCCGTTTCCTATATTAAAACTTGTTGAACCGTCCGAGCTTACGCCTGAAATCGAATTTTCAATCGAGTCGCAAATGTTTAATGCCTGAGAGTTCGTCATCTGCGGCGCGCTAATTCCCAGAACATAATAATAACCGCCCGCGGGAGCGTCCGATGAAATATAGTAATATTGGACAAAACTGGCGTTGGGCGGGATTATTTCCGCCCCGTTTACATTCCACGAGGGGGGAACCAGGTTATCTTCCTGCATGGCCTGCGCCAGCGTAAGGCCCGTTGGAGGGGTTATGGTACCTCCGTTAACCTGTATAAAAGAACTAACAGCGTGTTCCAGTTTTCCGACGGACTGAACGGTAGCTGTAACATTGGAAGATTCAATCAGGCCGTTGTAAACCATTAATCCCCCCGCGGATAGAATACCCACCACGATCATCGCGACGATTATTTCCATCAAAGTAAAACCGGAATACTCCTTTAACATGTTTTTACCCTCCCCTTAATAGCGTCATTAATTTTACTTAAGACTAATAACTTCCCGCCAGGTTAACCATTCCTTGAATCAATGGAATAAATATGAAAAAAAATATTAAAAGCAAAAAGACAAAGGCGGAAACAAAAGCAAAGAAAAATAATCCCTTGGTTAAAATTTTAAGGGATATCTCTGACCTTTCCTTGAAATATCCGGATAGCCGCATTATCTCATCCGGCAGAAAACCGCTATATTCCGCGTAACTAATAGTTTCAATTATTTCCTGTTCAAGAAACCCGCCATTCTCAAAAGCCGCGCTGACGGATGAACCTCTTTCCAGATTTTCATAAACTAAAGAAAACCTGTTTTTAAAATACCGGGTTGAGGTATTTTTCTTGAAGTAATCGAATGATTTCATAGGAGTAATGCCTGAAGAAATCATGAGTGAAAATTGATAAAAAAACCAGTTGAGAAAATTATCCCTGAAAAAATCCTTTATTACCGGGGTATTTAATAAAAAACCCGTTATCTTATTCTTTAAGGCGATAAAAAATACCGATAAAATTATTAAAAAAGCGGGGAAACAATATATAAACCTTCCCTTAACAAACAGGAAAAATTTAAGGACCGAAACCGTAGAGGGGTTTATATTTGAAAATTGGGAAAAAAATGAAGAAAAAGAGGGTATCACATAATATAAAAATACTACGAATGCCAGGAATAAAAGTAAAAAAAGGAATAAAGGATAAGAAAGAGACGATATTATATTTTTCTTTAGATTTTTCTTTGCGCCGTAATATTCCGACATTTTTAGAAATACTGCAGAATAATCCCCAGTAGAATAAGCAAGGTCGGCCAGAGACACGACAATATCATCGAAATAATTTTCAAAAAGTATATCTCTAAGCGTATGGCCGCCGTTCAACAATGAATTGGCTCTTCGTATGAAACCCCTCTTTTTTTTTGACCTTGATTTAAGATGATTTTCATAGATGCCCGATAATAAGGAAAAGATTTTGTTTCTATGAATCCCTTCAACATTTTCTCCCTGAAAAGGGGATTTGATTATAATGCCGTGTTCTATAAATGAAAAAGCCTTGATAACGGAACCTGTCGCGTGTACGAGCCGGTGAAGCTCTAGAAAAAGCAAGGAAAGCGCTTTTTCATTTATTCCGGCATTGGTTACGGGGGTTAAAATATCAAGAATTATGTTTCTGGCTATAAAATGCGGCACATAGCCTTCTTCTTGTAATCTCCGGCTTATTTCATTTTTATCAGGGCCCGCTACATTTTTTATTCCCCTCGATCCGTCAGGCATATAATAACTTATTATAAAATTGCCGGCCATTTTTTATACCTTCTTATCTCGATAAATTAAAATAGGTGGAGGGGTCTATTTCCCCGCCGGTCAGAGCAGCCATGGCCTGAATTCTTAAGGGCTCGAAATTTGATAAATCCATCAGGACGCGTTCGAGGTCGGAATAATTCAATAAAAGTTCAGGGTCCTTATATATTCTTTCTTTTACCGCGTTGTTAAATTCAGCTATCTCTATAAGCGGTTTTTTTTCTATATAACCCTTGCCCCCGCAATAATCGCAGGGGGTTTCCCCCCTGACATAAACATATTCAATGCCCATACCCGCGTTTTCAAGTTTAAAATCGAGACGACCGTGGTTCCCGTTATTTATTGCTCCGTATTCAAGGCTCGAAAAGGTTTCTTCAAGCGACAATCTGTAAAATGGCTGAAGGGAATCAACGGGGACCTTTTTTCTGCATTCGGGGCAAAGAGGATTGTAAAGCCTCTGCGAGGTCGACATTCTTATAAGGGAAAAAAAGTGAAAGGGGTCGATCTTCAGCGATTTAAGCCTGCTAAAAATTGACAGGGATGAATTGGTGTGAAGGGTAGCCAGGACCAGGTGCCCCGTCTCCGCCGCGATTAAAGAGTGCGTGGCGGTTATCTCGTCCCTTATTTCCCCAACCATGATTATCTTTGGTTCGCTCCTTAAAATAACCCTGAGGGCTTCCGGATAACCAAACTCGCTTGAAATGCTCATCTGCGTGATGTTCGATTCTTTTAGTTCTATTTCAACGGGGTCTTCGATAGTAATAATCGATTTTTTCTTCTGGGCAAGAAGCTTGAGCAGGGCGTAAAACGTCGTGGTCTTTCCTGAACCCGTCGGACCTGTCGAAACGATAAAGCCGTCCGGATAGGTGTACAATTTCTTCAATATTTCAACTTTGCCCTGGGTAATGCCCGCGGATTTTAAGTCTGTTATCTTATTGAAACCGTGCACCCTTAAAACCGCTTCAAACAATATAAACTCCTTATCGATTTTTGATGAAATAGGAAGAAACGCGACCCTTATGTTCACCTTTAATCCCTTATAAATATTTGAAGAAAAAATAAATTTCGCGTCCTGACCCTCACCCTTTTTCAATGTAACCTGGCAGTTGGCCGCGATTATGTTTATGATTCTTTGCCCCTGGTCCAAATTTATCGCCCTGAGCGTTTCCTGTCCGCTGTCGGCGTCAATAATAATGAGATAATGGTCCTCGGACCTTTTAATCCTGACGTTAGACGAGTTTTTCAACAATGCCATTTCAACCGCTTCATTCAGAAAGTCTTTTTCCGAACATAAATTCCCGGATTTGTTTATAAACGTCCTGTTCAGGGCTTCGTATATTTTGCTCTTCGAGGAAATACCGATTCCGGCCCCTTTCAGGAGAGGGTCAAACGCCATCCTTTCCGAAAGCAAAGAAGTAATCCCGTTGCATATTATGAAATTTTTAAGGTCTTTTTTAATAAGTATCGCGGGGATTTCATACAGGAATTTAAATCCCAGTTCCTCGTTTTCATTCTTATTAATTTCTATAAAGCGGTCATGGAAATTTTCAAAATATTCATGATTAAAAGTCCGGGACAGGTATCGCGCGATATCGTCCTCGCCGACATATCCCTTCTCTATAAGTATTTCGCCTATCCTCTTTTCGGTGAATTTCTGTGTCAAAACCGCGTCTTCAAGCTGGGACAAAGTAACCTTGTTGTTCGCGATAAGGTATTCGCCGATATTCATTTTTGTCTTCCCTTTGATAAAATTACCGTTATCCCGCTATCATGGGCGTCAGCATGATAAGCAGGTCTTCCTTCTCGTAAATTATATTTTTTGATATAAATAAATTCCCTAATAGCGGTATGCGGGACAACCAGGGAATCCCATAAGTATTATTTACCTTCCTTGTCGTCATAATCCCGCCTATTATTACCGTGGAACCGGATTTTATGTTTACCGTGTCCGAAAAGCTTTTCGATTCGACGACGGGATTGCTGAAACTCTCCCCGCCGACCGAAAAGGACTGGTAGCCGGAGATAGAATTATCTATCAAGCTTAAAGTTACGGATACGGTATTGTCTTTAAAATTAATGTGGGGGGTAAACGATATTGAAAGCCCGGTCTGCGTCTGCGATATTACGGGATAGGTCTGGGTCTGCGATAAATTCAGGACATCCGTCTGAACGCTGGATACATACGGGGTGATTGTTCCGGCGGATATTAACCTTGTCTGTCCGTCCATAAGAAGAAGCCTCGGCTGGGAGATTATATCCACCTTTCCCTGCGTTTTCAGGGCTTCTATAATGGCGCTGTTAGCGCCTTCCCCGGCAAACTCCAGGTAGGGGGTATTAATAACATTGTTGGCTGAAGCGAGCGGGGCCGAAATGGAAAAAGAACTCATGCCGGCGCTGTTTGCCTTAAAGGCGGAATTAAATAGAATATTCCAGTTGATACCCGATTGAAAGTTTTTGTTAAGAGCCAGGTCTATTACCTCGACGTTAAGGAAAACCTGCCTGGAAAGGAATTTCTTGATATTTTTGATATAGAGGGAAATTTCTTCGATATTGGACTGCCTGTCTTTTACCCATATAAGCCCGTTCTTCGGATTGATAAAAAATTTCCCCTTTTTGGAAACCATCTTTTTCAGGTTCCCTGAAATAATGCTGTATAAGCTCCCGGATTCCGAAAGGATAAGGGACAAATAACCGGACGGCGACGATAACCCTCCCACGACAGGATTCTGATTTCCCTGGTAATTTGGCTGTCCCGAAGGGGACGCGTTACCGGCAGGCCCTGCCTGCGAATCTGAAGGATACGCCCCCTGGGAGTTTGGCGCGGCTCCCCCGGCAATTCCCACAGAGGAAGAAAACGTGGAAAAAAGGTCTGGGACGGGTATATGAAATATCTTCTCCTCGAACGGATAAACGACGATTGCCCCGTTAAGATATTTGAATTTCAAGCCGTTAGCCGTTAAAAGCCCGTATAATATGTTTTTAAGTGGAGAATTTATGTAATATGCCGTGGAAGTCAGCCCTGAAGGAAAACCCCTCCTGAGAATAACCGGTATGCCTGTTTCCCTTGAAAGAAGCATTAAGGCGGATTTAAGTTTTCCGCTTCCGCTGAAGGATACGATCCTTTTCGATATATTTTCCGGGAGATTTTCTTGTTTACCGTGGAAATTGGAGGGGGCTTCGGCTGTGTTTTTCCTTACGGCGCCTTTCTTTTTAATTTTAAAATACCGGGGATTTTCCAGTTTAATCCCGTATTTAATTAAGAGCCTGTTAAGGGCGGCTTCGCCTGATCCCATCGCGGCCAGGGGTAAGAAAATCTGACAGAGAATGAAACCCGAAACAAGCAACAGGAACAATGGCCTGGAAATACAGTAAATTAATTTTTTCATAACCGCTCACTCCATGATTAGAAATAATTATATAAGTTAAATATTTCGGAATGATGAAGCAACGGTTACGGATATATTAATTTTTTGTTAAGATTATATTGCGAAAGTGATTTTATTGAAGAAAATATATGATTCGGGGGGGATTTTTAAATATCGGTTAAATTGACAGGGGGCTTGAAAAATAGTAACATAAAACACATATGCGTCCATAGCTCAGTCGGATAGAGCAACAGCCTTCTAAGCTGTGGGTCGTGGGTTCGAATCCCGCTGGACGCACCATTAAAAAACCTGTAATATCAAGCATTCCCCGCCGATAAATTGAAGATCG
>JAKAPT010000010.1 GCA_021806885.1 bacterium
ATCTCAAGGACAAGGAGGCATGTATATATGCCGTCCTTATCGGGGGTGTGGCCTATGACGGAAAGGCCGGAAGATTCCTCTCCGGCAATTATTACTTTCTTTTCTGCTATCAGTTTTCCAAGATATTTAAATCCCACCGGTGTTTCTATGACCTTAAATCCGTAATTTCTGGCAATCCTGTCGACAAGAGCGGTGGTTGCCACGCTCCTGGCCGCGTCTCCTTTTATTCCCTTGCCTTCTATGTAATAGTTATAAAGGAGGGGAAAAATGATGTTTGGTTCGACAAAATCACCGTCCTCGTCAAGTATGCCGTACCTGTCTCCGTCCCCGTCCATGGCTAAACCGATAGGAAGCATCCCGGTATTGTGATTTTTATAATCCCTGATTAAATCTCCCATAACCGCTAAATTCTTGGGGGAAGGTTCCGGGGCAAAACCCGGCCTGAAAAAAGCGTCCCTTTCCATATTTATTTCCTTTATCGTGATTCCGACATTCCCGAGGATATCCCGTATTATCCCCCTTGAAGAACCATGAAGCTCATCTATAATCACATAAAGGTTCTCGGAATATTTTGATATCGCTCCGGCATCTATCTTGTTTCTTACAAGCTGCGAATAATGGTATATAAAATCTTGTTCTTTAACCAGTCCCTTGTTTTTTGCATCCTCGTATTCCATAAAAAGATACTGGGAGGACTTTAGAAGCTCGTTAGATTTCCTCGTGATTTCGTCAGTATCCTCCGGAAGGGCGGGGCCTCCCCAGTCCGGGGAAAACTTGATGCCGTTATAGTCGTAAGGATTATGGCTCGCGGTGATATTAACCGCTCCAAGGGCCTTTTCGGAGAGTATTTTTATCGCTATAACCGGGGTAGGGGTGCACCTGTTGGCAAAAATGACCTCAAAACCGTTCGCGCAGAAAACGCCTGCGCTCTGCTTAGCGAATTCTTCGGATAAAAACCTGGTATCGTAGCCGATTACGATGGTTTTAGAGGGGAAATCCTGCCCGTATTTTTCGTTAAGGAAATCGCAGATAGCCTGTGAAACAATTTTTACGGATTCAAACGTGAAATCATCGGCGATTTTGCCCCTGAAGCCGGATGTCCCGAATTCTACGACGAGGGGCTGTTTCTTACAGGATTGCACCAAAACTCCTTTCGCTCTTCCATCCTTCTATGTCCATGGCGAACTGGTTTACCAGGGATAGGGCCGTTTCTTTATCCCTTCCTTCAGAGAATATCTCGAAATATGCTCCCTCCGTGGCAGGATAGGACAAAACCCAGCCGTTGGGTTGAATAAGTTTTATTCCATCGATGAAGAGGGCATTTTCATTCCTGTATTTTTCGATAAATCTTCTCATGATAAATCCCTTCAGTTCGGAAGAGCAGGGTACTTTTTTATATTCGAAAAAGGACGGCTCGATATATCGCAGCTCTTGCTTTATCGTCGTGTTAAGCCTGGCAAGCATCTCAAGAAGCTTTATGGTCGAATACATTCCGTCAAAGGCCGGCATAAACCTTGAATAAATATATCCCCCTTCGTTGTCTCCCGTAAAATAGGTGCCTTTGTTGGCGGATTTATCCATGAGTGCGCTGGACGAGTTTTTTGTAAGCATGACTTCGTAGCCAAACTCTTTTGCCATTTTAAGTATGTTGAGGGACGAGTTTACCGGCACCGAGATTGTTTTATTATTTTTTTCGGTTTTCATCACAAGAAGGCTCATCAAGGAAAGCGCGGTATTCCCGTCTATATTGTCCCCGTTTTCATCGCATAAATAAATCTTTTCGCCACCGTTGTCTATAAAAATTCCCAGGTCCGCGTTAATAGACCTCACAATGCCGGATAACTCCCTAAGAGATTTCTTGAACTCCCTCTCGGTTTTCGTTATTTTTGTCTGGTCAAGGTTTGCGTTAAGGTGAATTGAATCTATGCCCAGCCTTCCTATTATCGCCGGAAAAATCTTGCTTGAACTTCCGTATGAATAATCTATTACGATCTTGAATCTCCTTTTAATAATTTTTTCGGAATCGATTGTGTTCAAGAAGCCGTCGGTATAATATTCCGTTCCATGGGTAGGGTAAAAAATCTCACCTGTTTCCTCTGAACTAACCCTCGCGTAGTCCTCCCTGAAGAAAAGCCTTTCTATTTTTTGCTCTCCTGAAGTCGAAAGGTCAAGACCATTCGAATCAAAAAGCTTTATATTAAGAAGCCTTTTATCAAAGGGGTGTTTTCTGACGTGGATCCCCCCATAGCTTTTAAATTGCTTGGCCTGGTAGCGGACTACAGAAATGGGAATATCGCTGAAATCATTTACGTTCACCCCAACCGAGAGCGCCCCGGACATCATTGCCCTGGAAAATAGCCTTGATGTCTTATGGCTGTCCCTGGAAAAGGAAATTATCTTGCTTTTTCCTATCGTAGCCCCGAAAGCGGCCCCAAGCTTGGATGCAAACTCCGGCGTAATCTCCAGGTTGGCGAGACCCGTTATTCCATATTGACCGAATATCTTTGCGCTCCATTTATCTGACCATATCAGGCTTTCCGACAGTATAGCGCCAGCCTCCACGTTTTTAAACGGCCATATCTTCACATTGGGATTAATCACGGCATCGTTTCCTACTGTGCAAACATCCGATACCACTGCCCCAGAGCCTATAAACACGCCGTTTCCCACGCTCGCCTTATAACCTATTATAGCCTCCTGTATCTCGCAATTTATTCCTACCTTTGAATTTTTTCCTATGACGGAGCCGTTTATGACGGTATTTTCCCCTATGGTGCAGTTATCCCCTATAACGCAGTTGTTTATTTTGCAATTCTGAAGAACGTGGACATCTTTCCCGAATATCGAATTTTGAACGTCGCAGCTGATGTCTATGGCGCTTTTATGCCCTATTACAACATTGCTCTTCTCGATAAGGTCTCCGTCAACTTTCAGGTCTATTTTTTTTTCTATGATATCCAGATGGCTCTGCCTGTATTCGGAAAGCGTTCCCACATCCCTCCAGTAACCCGGGGATGTAAAGCCATAAAAATTTTTATTTTCCTTAAGGAGGATTGGAAAAAGGTCTTTAGAAAAGTCTAACTCCGTTTTTTCCGGGATTAATTTCAGGACGCTCTTGTTAAATACATATATGCCCGTGTTTACGGTATCGCTGAAAACCTCCGACCATGTAGGTTTCTCAAGGAATTTTATTATGCGGGACTCGCTGTCCGTTATAACTATCCCAAATGGGAGGGGATTTTCCACCCTGGTAAGGACTATAGTGGCCTCAGAGTTTTTATCAATGTGAAAATCTATGGGTTTTTTAAGGTCTATATCGGTTATTATATCCGCGCTTATTATAAGAAAATTGTCATCACTGATAAAATTCTCGACATTTTTTACAGAGCCTGCAGTGCCGTAATCCTCTTCGCCAAGAATATATTCGATGTTTACTCCGAAGTTTGCCCCGTCTTTAAAATAATTTTTTATTGCATCGGGCTGTACATAAAGAAGGATAATTAAATCCGTAATGCCGTGGTTTTTCAGAAGGTTAACCACATGCTCCATCATGGGTTTATTGGCCACGTGTATCATGGGTTTGGGGGCATTATTGGTTAAAGGTTTAAGCCTGGTGCCGAAGCCGCCGGCCATGATGACCGCCTGCATAAAAGTCCTCCGATTAGAGAAAACAGCTACATATAAGGTTGCATTGACCCGTAAATTCTAATAAAATTATATCTTAATAATATATAAAATCAAAAAAATTTGATAAAAAAAATATGCTAAAT
The DNA here is from genome assembly GCA_021806885.1 of bacterium. Taxonomy (GTDB): domain Bacteria; phylum SZUA-79; class SZUA-79; order Acidulodesulfobacterales; family Acidulodesulfobacteraceae; genus JAKAPT01. Next base: position 3,771 of record JAKAPT010000010.1, read on the forward strand.
ACTTTTCTAAAGCTTGATACCTCCTTTTTTCTGCTTATCAATAACAATTTTCATTTTTCCTTTCTTAATGAAAATATGAGGGCATTATCTTTCCTTGGGAACGGCTGGGTGGCTTACTGGCTTGTCCTTGTCCTTGTTTTTATATACAATAGAAAAAGATTTAACGAATCTTTTATTCTCCTTTTTTTAACGCAGATTATCCCCGGAATAACGGATATAATATTAAAAAGAATAATAAACAGGCCGAGGCCTGCCTCTGCCCTCCATGATTTAATAAAACAGGGGGCCGTTCACGTCGATATTCTTGGAAGGCGCCTTACCGAACACTCTTTTCCCTCCGGCCACGCCGTTACGGCTTTCTCACTGGCCGCCGGGCTTTCGTACATTTTTCCCCGTCATTTCAAGGTTTTTTATATACTTGCCGTATTAGTCGCTTTTTCCAGGGTTTATGACGGCGAGCACTATCCTTTGGACGTGATTGGAGGGGGAATTTTAGGATATTTGTTAGCTAAGCTGACAATTATTGCTTACAAAAAGGCAAGAAAGATAAAAGGCTATAATTTCGAGCCGGAACGCGGCGGAGACCAGCGAGGCTCAAGGGTATAATCATTTTCCTGCTATAATGCCCCTGGATTCTATATAAATGGCAATCTTTCTTGCTATCCTTTTTGAAACTGTTTTTAAGGCCGTCTTCACTTGCTTGTGGGCGGTAAGAGGGTTTATATAATTAAAATAGGTGGCGCTGGAGGTGAAAGTCGCGTCCCGGAATATAATCCTTCCTCCGGTTGAATACAGGCTCACCTTGACGGTGGCGGATATGATGTAATTTACGGCTGCGGCAACCCCTGTATAGGAAATTACATTATTTTGTATGTTCAATATCTTTCCTTCCAGATAATACTGAGCTTCGTTTTCATTTGAGGAGAACATGGACGTATGGGCGTTAAGATAATCAGACAAATTCATTGAAAAATAAGCTCCGAGTCCGCTTTTATAAGTTAAATTCTTAAAAGGCTTTATATATATTCCTGAAATTGCGGGATTGGAGGTATTTCTCCCGTAATTTACCCTATTTGGAGCAGGGTTCCAGCTACCAAGCATTCTAAAACCGCACGCGCTAAGCGAAAAGGGCGTTAAAAGAATCATTATAACTAAAAATATTTTCTTCATATTCATACGATAATATTTAATAGTTTATTTTCAACGTATATAACCTTTTTAACGGACGATTTATCAGGGACATATTTGATTATTTTATCGTTTCTTAAGGCCTCTTCAAGGACCAGATATTCATTCGTGCCCAAGGACGCTCCGACGACGCCCCTCAATTTTCCGTTAACCTGGACCGCGATTGTGCATTTTTCCGGAAAATACCCCGCGTCGAGAACATGAGCCCACCCCTCCTCCTCAAGCCGGCTTTTATTGAGCGCTTCAAAGCATTCCGAGGATACATGGGGAATAAAAGGATAAAGTAAAATCATGATAGAGCTTAAAATATGCCTCGCGAGATAGTGATCTGTTTCGATAAGTTCCCCCAGTCCCGCGGCATCCAGAGGAATGCTCTGGTTAAAATCATTAAGAAGTTCCATGGAGGAGCTGATCACGGTGTTAAAGTGGTACCTTCCGTCCATTTCCGCCTCAGACTTTTTTATAACCTCGTTGAGGCGATAGGTTAGCCACTGTAGATTATTGGTAACCCGGCTTTTATTATTATTTGAATTATTAAAATCAAATGATTTTAAATATCCTAGAACATCTTTATAGCTTTTTCCCGATTTGTCTTTCCAAAAAGCCGCGTGCAGGACAACCGTCCTGTAAAGCCGGTTTATAAACCTGAACACTCCCTCGACGCTGGAATCATTCCATTCAAGGTCTTTTTCAGGCGGGGCCGCGAAAAGAACAAAAAGCCTCAGGGTGTCGCACCCGTATTTTTTAATTAAATCATCCGGGTCAACGACGTTCCCTTTTGACTTTGACATTTTTGCCCCGTTCTTTACCACCATCCCCTGGGTGAGGAGATTGCCAAAGGGCTCGCTTATATTAAAATATCCCATATCCCTTAGCGCCTTTACAAAAAACCTGGAATAAAGAAGATGCATCACCGCGTGTTCGACCCCGCCGATATACTGGTCCACAGGAAGCCAGCAATCTACGTCTTCTTTCCTGAAAGGAACCTTTTCCGTTCTGTCAAGCAGGGTGTATCTTAAAAAATACCAGGAGGATTCAACAAAGGTGTCCATCGTATCGGTTTCACGCCTGGCGGGCCCGCCGCATTGAGGACAGGTTGCATTTACAAAGGATGGCGACTTTTCGAGGGGGGACGGGCCCTCCCCGGTGAATTCCACATCTTCGGGAAGAATAAGGGGTAAATCCGATTCCCTTAAAGGGACAATCCCGCATTTTTCGCAATAAACCACAGGTATGGGGCATCCCCAGTATCTCTGCCTCGATATTCCCCAGTCTTTAAGCCTGAAGTTAACGGTTTTTTTTCCAAAACCCTTCTCCTGCGCTAAATCTGAAATTTTTTCCTTTGCCTCTTCGTTAGGGATTTCGTCAAAACCTGGAGAGTTGACAAGTTTTCCGGGATGAACGTAAGGCAAATTTGCGGGACTTTCATTAAAGGGCTCTATGACCTGGGTTATTTCCAGATTATATTTCAGTGCAAATTCGTAATCCCTTTCATCGTGAGCGGGAACCGACATTATCGCCCCCGTTCCGTAATCCATTAAAACAAAGTTAGCAATATATATGGGTATCTTTGAGCCCGTGAATGGATTAACGGCATAAGATCCTGTAAAAAATCCTTCTTTTTCGGTAATTTCCCTGGTAACCAGCGAGTTATGAATTATTTTTTCAAGCTCGGCGCTTTTTCCTTCCCTTTCCGAGAGGGCCCTTGCGGCAGGATGAAAAGGGGAAACGGCAATAAAGGTCGCTCCAAAGATGGTGTCGGGCCTTGTCGTAAATACCTCTATTTTTTCTCCGTCTTTATTGTCCGAAATTTCAAAAAAGACGCTTAAGCCCGTGCTTTCCCCGATCCAGTTTTTTTGCATCGTTCTCACTTTTTCGGGCCAGCCGCTCAGGGTTTCGATACCATTCAGAAGTTCTTCCGCGTACGCCGTTATCTTAAGAAACCATTGTTCCATGTTTTTAACCGTTACTTCATTTCCGCATCTCCAGCATTTCCCGCCCTCGACCTGCTCGTTTGCAAGAGTCGTGCGGCATGAGTCGCACCAATTTACATTCGAAGCCTTTTTGTAAGCCAGCCCCTTTTTGAGTAGATTTATAAAAAAAAGCTGCTCCCATTTGTAGTATTCCGGTTCGGATGTAATTACCTGCCTGTTCCAATCATAGGAAAATCCAAGCCTTTTAAGCTGGGCTGAAACGCTCTTGATATTGCTTTTTGTCCAGGCGGATGGATTTTCATTATTCTTTATCGCGGCGTTTTCGGCCGGAAGGCCAAAGCTGTCAAAACCTATTGGATGAAGGACCGAATATCCCTTGAGCCTTTTAAACCTTGCTATGGAGTCCCCTATAGCGTAATTCCTTACATGACCCATATGGATTTTACCGGAGGGATAAGGAAACATCTCCAGGCAGTAAAACTTATTTTCCCTGGCGGGAAACAACTCATCCTTCAGGCTGAATGTTTCCTCCCTTTCCCAGATGGATTGCCATTTATTTTCAATCCTTCCGGGTTCATATTCACCCTCTTTGTTTTTTAGCTCATCCATTTTAATTATTAAATATATTTTATTATAGAAATGAATATAAGGATTGTTCCTATAACCACCGAGCTGTCCGCAAGGTTGAAACTTGGCCAGTGATATCCCTTAATGTGAAAATCCAGAAAGTCCACGACATAGCCTGAAAAAATCCTGTTTACAAGATTGGAAAAGGCCCCTGAAATAACCAGGGACATCGACACGCTGAAGAGTCCGGAAACTATTTTTATTCTGAAAAGCCCGTATATTAAAAGAAGGATAACAAGAGAGGTAAAAGCAATTATGAGTATATTGGAATAATTATTTAAAAGGCCGAACGCGACGCCCCTGTTGTTCACATGGACTATGTTAAAAAAATGTCTTATTACGGGTATATTCCGGTATATGGGGATTCTTTCGTTTACGATATATTTTAAAAGCTGGTCGAAAAATATTATTGGAATGGAAATTAGAATTAAAATTATTAATTTTCTTTTCATTAAACTAAAAGTACGCGAATGTATTGGGGGGATGAAATTAATTTTTTATTTATTAAGGTTGTGTTTTTTCGAGCAGTCTATAAGGGCCTCGATGCCGGGAAGTTTTTTACCTTCAAGGAGTTCCAGAAACGCGCCGCCCCCGGTAGATACGTAAGACATCTTCGCGAATTCCCCCGCCCTGTGTAAGGCCACATCCGTATCGCCTCCGCCCACTATCGTGAGGGCGTAAGCGTTCGCGACGCTTGAAACCAGGGCAAATGTTCCTCGGCTAAAAGCGTCATATTCGAATACGCCCATCGGACCGTTCCAGACTATTGTTTTAGCGTTCTGAATAGCCTCCGTGAATAGCGTAACCGTCGCAGGACCAATGTCCAGCGCCATCCAGCCCCTGGGAATTTCCTGAACCGTCGTAACCTTGGTTTCCGCGTCCGGGGCAAACCTGTCGGCAACGACGACATCTACCGGCAGGTATAGTTTTATACCTTTTTCTTTTATTTTGACCAGCGTTTTCCTTGCGTATTCTATCATCTCGTCTTCGGCAAGCGAATTGCCGACATCGTTCCCGAGCGCCTTGAGAAAGGTGTTGGACATTGCCCCGCCTATTATGAGCTTATCTATCTTGTCGGCAAGATTGGAAAGTACCTCTATCTTTCCCGACACCTTGGCGCCTCCGACAATCGCTACAAAAGGCTTCATCGGGTTTTCAACCGCCCTCGTAAAATAATTGAGTTCCTTTCTAACAAGAAACCCGGCCGCACATGTTTTCACATATCTTGTAACTGCCACATTTGAAGCGTGAGACCTGTGCGCCGTGGCAAAGGCGTCATTTATGTAAACGTCGCACAACGATGCCAGTTTTTTTCCGAATTCCTCGTCGTTTTTCGTCTCTTCGCTATAAAATCTCAGGTTTTCAAGAAGAATAATGTCTCCGTAAGAGGCAGATTTAACGATGTTTTCGGCAAGTTCCCCCATGCAATCGTTTACAAACTTCACATCTTTGTCTAAAAGCCTCGAAAGCCTTTTAGCCACCACAAGCAGGGAAAGACCGGGAACTTTCTGGCCCTTGGGCCTCCCCATGTGAGAAATCAAAACGACCTTCGCGTCTTCGTCCAGGCAATAATTTATGGTCGGAAGGACCGAGCGGATCCTCGTGTCATCGGTTATATTGCCATTCTGGTCAAGGGGGACGTTAAAATCCACCCTTATAAGCAGGGTCTTATTTTTTATATCTATCTCATCAAGATATACTATGTTTTCCATTTTAGCCAAGGATTAATTTATTCCCATCATGAACAGGGACATTTCGGCAAGCCTCGTGGAATATCCCCATTCATTATCGTACCATGCAAGGACTTTCACAAGATCTGATTGTATAACCTTGGTGCTCAGCGAATCAATTATCGAAGAGTGCGGATCTCCCATGTAATCTACCGATACAAGAGGCTCTTTACTGAACGCCATAATGCCTCTCAGGTATGTTTCCGAAGCCTCTTCAAGCCTGGAATTAACCTCTAGAACCGAGGTCTTTTTTGACACTTTTACCACAAGGTCGTTAATGGATACATCCGGGGTGGGAACCCTCAGAGACATGCCGTCAAGTTTATCCTTGAGATCCGGAAGGACTTCGCAAAGGGCTTTGGCGGCCCCTGTGGTGGTAGGAATAATGGATACTGAGGCGGCCCTTGCCCTTCTTAAATCCTTGTGGGGCAGGTCAAGAATTCTCTGGTCGTTGGTATAAGAGTGGGATGTGGTCATATTGCCTTTTTCTATTGTAAAATTTTCATGGAGAACTTTGGCTACAGGCGCGAGGCAGTTTGTGGTGCAGGAAGCCATGGAAACTATGGCGTGTTTTTCCTTGTCATACATGTTATCGTTTACGCCAAGAACTATCGTCACGTCTGGTTCGTGGGCAGGGGCGGATATCAAGACCTTTTTTGCGCCCGCCTTGAGGTGTTTAGCGGCATCGTCCCTTCTGGTAAAAAGGCCCGTGGATTCAATGACGATATCTATGTTAAGATGTTTCCATAAAAGCTCGGAGGGGTCTTTTATAGCGGTAATAAGGGTTTGCCGGTCATTGGCCATAATATGGTCAACATCGTAACCGACGTAAAAATCCGCCTTGCCGTGAACAGAGTCGTATTTGAGAAGGTGGGCAAGGACCATTGGATTTGTTATGTCGTTAATGGCCACTACCTCGACGGCATGGCCATTTTTTATCATATGCTGAAAAACCCTGAAAACATTCCTTCCTATTCTTCCAAACCCGTTGATCGCTACCCGCAAATTCGGCATAAAAACCCCCCTTATATTATTTAATATAATAACATTTTATGGTTAAAATAATTATCAATGCGGGTATCACTGCCCGCCATGGTTTCCGTGAGCGCCTTGGTTGCCATGGTTTCCGTGAGCGCCATGATTCTTGTGTCCTTCATGGTGAGATCCGCCGTGGTTTCCCTGGGGTCCTTGCGGTCCCCGTCCCTGATAGCCGCCATGATATCCCTGGGGTCCTTGCGGTCCCCGTCCCTGATAGCCGCCATGATATCCCTGGGGTCCTTGAGGTCCCTGGGGTCCTTGAGGTCCCTGGGGTCCTTGAGGTCCCTGGGGTCCTTGAGGTCCCTGCCCCTGATAGCCGCCGTGGCCCTGGAATCCCTGTCCGGAAAAGCTCTTGGGACCATGTCCGCCTCGAGGAATCATCCTCATCCCTCCTGGCTGAAAATGGCTATGGTAAACCGTGTTGGAATGGGAGCTCCACTCGTTAAAGTTTCCCATATAACGCCCGTGTTCGGACCACCATCTGGGATGATGATCTCTGTACCAGGGGCCCACATTTCCCCTCCACCATCTGAAATATCCTTCGTTCTCGACCACCGGGGGCGGAGGCCCGTAAATAAGCACGGGTGGAAGATAAAAACTCGGCGGCAGCGGGGCCCATGGCCCATTATAAACGGAGGCGTAAAGCCACCCTCCGTCGTACCACCTCATGTAATACCCGTTATAATAATAATAATATGCGTCAATAGAGGGTACAAAATACGCATTCACTCCCTCGCCGAACGAAAAGGCAAAGTTTGGCGTGCCGACTGCCACATATCCTGCGGCCCCCGCGGATGGACCGTAATATGCCGCACAGCCGCCCATGACCAGGCCGGTCATAAGCAAGAAGGCGACAAGAAGAAGCTTCATTTCGATTCTTTTCATGACAAACTCCTTATTTTTCGCTGTTTAACCAGGGTTGCCCTCTCCATTATAAAGCAACTGATATTATATATTATACCCTCAAATAATTACAATATTTTATGTGGACATGCCCTGAACTTTTAAATACGCGATTATCGCCAATTTTGATTATTGTGGTAAAATTAATATGTTATCTATTATCCTCAAATAATTTTTTGATGTAAGGGGGTTTTTATGTATAACTACAGGGGGCTTGAAATCACAAAATTCAGCCATGATTGTTTCCTGATAAGGGACGGAAAGACAAATATATATTTTGATCCCTTTAAATTGCACGGGAATGAACCCAAGGCGGATTATATCTTCATCACCCATGAACACTTCGACCATTGCTCCAATGACGACATCCATAAAATCTTGAAGAACTCGACGGTTTTAATAATGAATGAAATGACGAAAGCAGAGCTTAACGGAACCATTAAAAATAAGATTGTGTCAATATCTCCCGGGGAATCCGCTGACATCGACGCAATTCATGTCAAAGCCGTGCCGGCATACAACATAAACAAATTCAGGGAACCGGGCAGGGTATATCATCCAAAAGAGGACAAGAAACTTGGCTTTATCGTAACCGTTAAGGGGGTTAAAATATATCATACGGGAGATACGGATCACATTCCCGAAATGGATAATCTTTCAGGCGAGAAAATCGATATCCTGTTTATTCCGGTAAGCGGGACTTACGTAATGACCCATGAAGAGGCTATAGAGGCTGCCTTAAAGATTAATGCCTCGGTTTCGATACCGATGCATTACGGCGCCATCGTTGGTGAAAAAAAACAGGCAGAGGATTTTAAGGAAGGCTGCAAGAAAAAAGGCCTGAAATCGGAAATTTTATAAAACAAATAAAAATGGTGCCGAAGGCCGGAATCGAACCGGCACGGATGTTATCCACCACCCCCTCAAGATGGCGTGTCTACCAATTCCACCACTTCGGCAATTCTTGCTTTACTTCTTGACATTTCCCGAAGAAAGCCCATTTGAACCCGCTTCTTTAGATGTTGTTTTGGCAGGCGTTGCAGGATTTCCGGCAGTCACGGGAGCGGTCTTTTGAATATAGCTTTTTATTGATATCGGATTTGACTGGGATGCCGAAAGGTAAGATATAAAAAAAGCAGACGCCATAAAGATAACTGCAAGTATCGCCGTAAGCTTTGTAAGAAAATTGCCCGCGCCGGATGCCCCAAACACCGTTTGGGAGCTTCCGCCGAAAACCGCGCCCATCTCCTGTCCCTTGCCCTGCTGCATAAGAATGACAATTACCAGGAAAACAGCGGATACAATTAAAATGACTGTCAAAAATGTAATCATATTTTATATATGCTAATAAAATAACATAAAAAAGTCAATATATTGTTTGATATGCCCGATGGTCAATTTATGCTATAATTATTTACACCATGGCAAAGGAACCCTCAAACGATATTTTAATATATTATTTTTACGGGGAAGATAATTTCCGGATAGAAAGGGAAATTGAAAAGATAATATCTCAAACACTCAAAGAGGGGTCCCCCGACTTCAATTTCGATAACCTCGCAAATCCCTCCGTCGAAGACTTTTTGTCAATCGCGAACAGTTTTCCCGTATTTGCCGATAAAAGGATTTTAAGGGTTGAAAACTTTGAGGCTTCCCTCCTTTCAAATAAGGAGGTTATGGACTATCTTTTATCTCCCCTCGCTTCGACCATCGTTATATTCAATGATAAAAGCATAAAAATAAATGAAAACTCAAAGCCGATAAAGGAACTTAAGACAAAAAAATATTTCAAGCTTTCCAGGTTGAGGGGTTTGTACGATAATGAGCTTCCCTCCTATATTAAAAACGCTGCCGCCGGGAAAGAAATTAAATTATCTCTGGAAGCGTGCTCGTTCCTTTCGAGATATACCGGAAACAATACATCCAATATCGACAACGAATTAAACAAGATTGTCATGGGGCTAAGTAAGGAAGCCTTAAGAAGGGAAATAACCCTTAAAGAACTTAAGCCTATCCTTTCCTTTTCAAAAAAATATTCTGTTTTCGATTTCACGGATAAATTTATAGAGCGAGACCTTAAGGCCGCGTTTGGGATATTTGGGGTCCTTTATGAAAATGGGGAAGAACCCGTAAAGCTGATTTCAATTTTATACAATGAATTAAGGAAAATATTAAGGGCAAAAATCCAGGAATCCGGAGGGCTTGATCCCGCCACCATTATTAATATCAACTCCATTCCCCCGTTTCTGAAAAACAAATTTCTAAAAAATATGTCTAATCTAACTGTAAGAGATTTACAAAAACTCCTTGAACTCCTTGAAGAAACGGATTTCAGGCTTAAAACGTCTTCCTTCGCCGGGGATTTAATATTGGAGGATTTTATATTTAAATCCGGATTGCGAAAATAATGCAAAAAATGGCTAAGAAATGCGTCTTTCTCGATAGGGACGGGGTGCTGATAGAAGATGTGGGTTATTTAAAAAACCCTGAAAATATAATAATAATGGAAAATTCCTTTGGGGCTTTGAGGACTCTAAAAGACGCGGGATTTTTACTCATAATCGTTACGAACCAGGCAGGCGTCTCAAAGGGGCTTCTCTCGGTCGAAGAAGTCGGAAAAGTCAACAAGAAACTTCTTTCGATTTATGAGTTAAATGGTATTCATATCGATGATCTCTATTTTTGTCCACACCATAAAGACGGCACAGTGGAGCCATACAATATAAGCTGCAGCTGCAGGAAGCCGGAAACCGGGATGGTGGACAGGGGAATAGAAAAGTTTGACATCGATGTTAAGAATTCTTTTATGGTAGGAGATAAGGATTCTGATATCCTGCTTGCGAAGAACTCCGGCATGAAATCGTTCTACATAAAAAATGACATGTATGAACACGATAAAAATATAATACCCGATTATACTGTTTCGAGCCTAAAAGAAGCGGCAGAAATAATATCATCGCTTTGAACCTATTTTTTTAGTTGATTTAGATTTAAAAGTTTGCTATCATGCTATGATTAGGTTTAAATAATTGATTTAATAAAGGGGTAAAAACGAATGGCAAATCATAAATCTGCGGAAAAAAGAGCAAAGCAGACAAAAAAGAAGACTTCGAGAAATATAAGCGCCGTATCAAAGCTTAAAACTTCCATGAAAAAATTAAGAAGCTCCGTTACCGGGGAAAGCAAGGAAAAGGCGGCGGAACTCCTGAAATCAACCACGGCGTATGCCATGCGCCTTGCCTCAAAAAAGATAATACATAAAAACAACGCGGCAAGGAAGATCTCTTCCATTTCAAAATTATACAACAAGATGAAATAAGGCTAAGGCCTTGTTTTCCATCTGTTGTGTATCCAGAACCACTGATCGGGATACTTTCTTATAGCATCCTCTATGCACCTGTTAAACATATTAAGGATATTAAGCGTGTCCACCCTCCTGTCCCCCGTATAGTTTATTTCCAGCGGCTTTTCTAAAATGAGGAAATGCTTCTCATACCCTTCTTCTTTATTTTTTCTCACGAGAAATACGGGAACAACAACGTCCCTGGTTTTTGCCGCAATGTTCGCCATCCCCGGCATAGTACACGCCTTCACCCCGAAAAAATCCACGAAAACACCTATTCTTTTAGAGGCATTTTCATCCGGCAAAAATCCAACTATCTCTTTTCTTTTAAGAGCGGAAATTATATTTTTTACCGCGTTTTCCCTGTTGTAAATCACATTATTGCCTGTTTTTGTCCTTAACTTGAGAAGAATTTTTTCGATATATGGATTATCCAGCGGCCTTGCAAGTACATTACCCTTAAACCCCTTAAGCGAAAAGGTTTTAGCTAGAAGCTCCCAGTTTCCAAGATGGCCCGTTAATAAAAGTATTCCCCGCGCGTCGTAAATTTTTTTTATTTCGCTGAAATCCGACTCAACAAATTCATCTATATTGTGCTTATTGTATTTATTGAGCCTGAATATTTCCATGAAAACCATTCCCATGTTTTTATAGAAGCTGTTCCTAATATCGTTAAGCTCGCTTTCGCTTTTATCACTAAACGCGATTTTCAGGTTATTTATAACGGTTTTTGCGTGCCTGCGGTCAATTTTGTAATAAAGAGCCCTAAAATTCTCCCCAGGAAGAGCGCGAAATTTAATGGAATAAGATTAATGAAAATATAAAAACAGTAAACCAGAATATATTCAGAATATAAAAAAAGCCTGCCTTTTTTCATTTTTTCCCTTTTTCAATTATGTCAATGTAGGCATTCGGATTTGATTTTTTTAAATATTTCCTGTATTCCTCATATATGAAATCATAGAATTTTTTATTTATCTCCACTTCAAAATCGAGGTAAAAAATCCTTTTCAAAGTATCTTTAAACCGGGGGTCGTCGGAGATGGTTTTTAATTTAACAAAATCCTTTTGTGTCGTTACCGCGAACCATTTATCAGACTTAAGGCTCTTTCCAAGGGACAATATATCCTCTTTATTATATTCATGATGGTCTTCAAATTCCATTGTCCCGCCTATTTCGACCCCCATCTGCTTCAAATTATCATAAAAATAACCGGGATTGCCTATCGCGGATATCGCTATAAAACTTAACCCCTTAAAATCTACAGGCCTTCCATCAACGCTTAACAGGTTTGTGGGAATGTAGCGGGAATAAAATATTTTACACTTTTCATTAATGAGCCTTATCCTGTTCTCGAGGAGGCTTTCCTTTTCCATCACGCTTTTTGTTATAACGACCGCATCCGCGTCTTTTAAAGATGAAAGGGGCTCCCTTAAAATGCCGGCGGGAATGACGTCCTGCCAGAGGATGTTAGTTGAGCGGTCTATAAGTACAATATTTAAATCCCTTTTGGCCTTTAGCGCCGTAAAGCCGTCATCAAGTATGGCGACCTTCCGGTAGTTTTCATATTTATCAAGGATTTCGCCGGATTTGCACCTGTCCGAAGGGTCCTCTTCGCCGGGTTCAAAGTCGGCATAATCCGAAAGATTATAAAAGATATCATCCTGGGAACAGGTTTTTATGGCTGAAAGGCGGTTTCTTGAGACAACCACAGGTATCTGAATTTTTCTTGATTTAAATCTAAGGACAAGAAGGAGAACTTCATCGGGAAGTTTTTCCCTGCCGGTTGGAAAGGCATGTTCCCAGGCAGCTATATAGAGTTTTTTTTTAACCTTCCTTTATAACCGCGGCTCACGATGCACGGTTTAAGGCTCAGTCCGTAAAAATATTCCCCTATCGTGTAAGAAAATGGCGTTTTTCCTGTTCCACCAAGATTTACGTTGCCGAGGCTAACAGTAAAAATCCCTGTATCTTTTGCTTTAAGGATAAAGGAATGGCGATAGAGGAATCTTTTAAGCGTGGTAAAGAAAATTACGGGAAGGGAGAAAAGGATAAGAGGAAATTTAATAAAACGCAGTTCAGGGCGTTCATTATATAAAAATTTCATTATATATCTTTTTATTTTTCCCATGAGATCGCTTCCCTGATCCTTTCAAGTCCTTTTTTAATCATATCCATGGACGCAGCGAATGAAAGCCTGATAAAATTATCGTTCCCGAACTCCGCCCCTGGAACGGCAGCGACAAGGTAATCCTCAAGAAGATAATCGCAGAAAGAAGACGAAGAATTAATCCTCTCCCCGGATTTTTTAAAGACATCGGAAATGTCCACGAAAAGATAAAACGCCCCGTCAGGGATTACAGGCTTCAATGATTTAACATTTTTCCCGAGAAAATCCACCATAAAATCCCTTCTTTTCTCAAACTCATTCCTCATATTTAAAGTAAAATCTTCTCCCCCTTTAAGCGCCGCAAGCGCGCCGTACTGCGAAAAAGTTGTCGGGTTCGAGGTACTCTGCGACTGTATGCTGTTCATCGCCGAAATAAGCTCTTTCGGCGCCGCCGTGTATCCTATCCTGAAGCCTGTCATGGAATATGTTTTGGATACCGCGTTCACGGCAATTGTATGGTTTTTCATATCTCTTCCCGACATAAGAACATTAAAGAATCTCTTGCCGTCAAATATTATCTTTTCATATATGTCGTCGGAAATAATATAAAAATCATTCCCCGCTTTTCCGCTTTTGACAAAATCCGCGATTTCCATGATATCTTTTTCATCCATCAAAACGCCGGTTGGGTTGGAAGGGCTGTTTATTATGACTCCGCGCGATTTTGGAGAAAGATTTTTCTTTAACATTTCAAGGGTAAATTTAAACCTGTTTGAAGAGGTATCGGCAATAACCGGCACTCCTCCAGAAAGCTTGATTATTTCGGTATAAGAAACCCAGTAAGGCGAAGGAACTATTATCTCTTCACCCTCGTCAAGGAGAGCTGAGAATACATTAAAAAGGGCGTGTTTGCCGCCGCAGGAAACCAGGATTTCATTGTTGTCGTAACGGACATTGTAATCCTTAAGGAACTTTTGCCCGATGGCTGTTTTAAGCTCATCTATACCGGAAACAGGGGTGTATTTTGTATGCCCCCTGTCAAGCGCGTCTTTCACGGCGTTTTTAATGTATTCGGGCGTATCGAAGTCCGGTTCGCCGGCCCCGAAACTAATAACGTCTTTTCCTTCGGAGGCAAGCTTTTTGGATTTTGCTGTTATGGCAAGAGTTGCGGAAGGCTTAATGGAAGAGGCCCTACATGATATTTTCATTGTCTTCACCCCTGGAATGAATTTTCAAAAGCTCGTCTGCAACAATAGGGTGTACCATGCCTGAAACATCCCCTCCCAACCTTGAAATTTCTTTTACTATGGTGGAGCTTAAAAATGAGTATTTTTCCGCGGTCATCATAAATATGGTCTCAATATCGGGATTAAGCATCCTGTTGGTCGTTGCGAGCTGAAGCTCGTATTCAAAATCGGAAACCGCCCTTAAGCCCCTTATTATAACCTTGGAATCGATGCTTTCCACGTATTTTACAAGAAGGCCCTTCAATCCCACGACGTCGACCCTTTCCTCGTCTATTCCTTCCTCTACCTTAAGGATTTTTTTTATAATTTTGACCCTTTCTTCCTGGCTGAACAGATAAGGCTTTTTCCTGTTGGCAGCGACGGCAACGACAATCCTGTCAAAAATGCATAAACTTCTTTTTATCAGGTCCAGGTGACCATACGTAATTGGGTCGAATGAACCGGGATATACGGCGGTTTTATACATCGGTTTTCTTTTTTACCACAAAAATGAATAAATTGCAACGCGGCTTTTATTGACTAACCGTTATTCAAATGATATAAAAATATTATGCAATATCCTCTGAAATATTCCAATAAACTAAATTTGTCAATATTAGGGGGAAAATGAACAGGCTAAAACCTGAGGCCCCAGGGTCCTATATTACAGGTAGAGAACTTAATGCGTTAAACCTCTATTTTGATGCCGCAAATTACCTGACTATAGGCCAGATTTACCTGTTGGACAATCCTCTTCTTAAAATCCCTTTAAGGCTTGAACATATAAAGCCCAGGCTGCTCGGACACTGGGGGACATCCCCCGGGCTTAATTTTATCTATGCGCATATTAACAGGATAATTAAAAAAAAAGGTATAGATTCCATATTTATTACGGGGCCCGGACATGGAGGCCCTGCCATACTGGCAAATACATATATAGAGGGAACCCTTTCGGAGCATTATCCTGAAATTTCAAGGGATGAGGCCGGCCTGAAAAAATTATTCAAGCGGTTTTCGACCCCGGGAGGCTTTCCAAGCCATGTTTCTCCCATGACGCCGGGCTCGATACACGAGGGGGGGGAGCTTGGATATTCCCTGAGCCATGCCTACGGAGCCGCGCTTGATAACCCGGGATTGACGGTTTTCTGCGTTGTTGGTGACGGTGAGGCCGAAACAGGTCCTTTAAGCGCGTCATGGCATATAAATAAATTAATAAACCCGGAAAGGGATGGGAGCGTAATCCCCATTCTTCACTTAAACGGCTATAAAATCGCTAACCCGACAATACTTGCAAGAATCTCAAACCTAGAATTAATCGATTTATTCAAGGGCTACGGCTACAAACCCTATTTTATAGAAGAATCAAACGTAAACAGGGCGCACAACAAAATGGCTTTCGCCATGGATGCGGTTATGGGGGATACGGTTAAAATCAAAACACGAAAAAGGCCCGCGTATCCCATGATAATCCTCAAGACCCCGAAGGGCTGGACATGCCCGAAGGAAATAGACGGCCTTAAGCTCGAGGGATACTGGCGCTCGCACCAGGTGCCAATCGAGGGTTTTAAGGAAAAACCGGCTCATATCGGAATACTTGAAAAATGGATGAGATCCTATTCTCCCGAAAAATTATTTGACCAAAAGGGTTCTCTTATTCCGGAAATAACGTATATACTTCCTAAAAAAGAAAAAAGAATGAGCGCCAATGCTTCCTCTAACGGCGGAACTGTCTCAAAGGACCTTCTCCTGCCGGATTTTACAAAATACTCGGTAGCAGTGGAAAAACCGGGGGCTGTATATGGTAAGGCAACTACAAACCTGGGGTTTTATTTAAGGGATATCGTAAAGGCGAACATGGAAAATTTCCGGCTTTTCAGCCCGGATGAAAACAATTCAAACAGGCTTAACGCCGTTTTCGACGTAACCGAAAGGCAGTGGTGGGGGGATATCTTTTCCTACGACGACCATCTTTCCCACGAAGGAAGGGTTACGGAGGTGTTAAGCGAACACATATGCGAGGGACTTCTCGAGGGATATCTCTTGACTGGAAGGCATGGATTATTTTCATGTTACGAGGCATTCATCCATATTATAGACTCCATGTTCAACCAGCACGCAAAATGGCTGAAGGAGGCGGACGAGGTGGAATGGAGAATTGCTATTCCTTCACTGAACTATCTTCTTACATCGCATGTCTGGAGGCAGGACCATAACGGGTTTTCACACCAGGACCCCGGATTCATAGACCACGTCATAACCAAAAAACCCAGATACATAAGGGTATATCTGCCGCCGGACTCCAACACGCTTCTTGCCGTCTCCGAAAAATGCTTCAGAAGCAGAAACCGTATAAACGTTATAATCGCGGGAAAACAGGATGAGCTTCAGTGGTACGATATGGAATCCGCGAGAAGAATATGCGAAAAGGGCCTGGGGATAATGGAATTCGCCGGCACCGACAGGGGAGGGGAGCCGGATATTGTCATGGCGTGCGCCGGGGACGTTCCCACTCTTGAAACGCTTGCCGCCGTTTCAATATTAAGGAACCTTCTTCCCGAGCTCAAAATAAGAGTAATTAACGTCGTTGATTTAATGACGCTTACGCCTCCCGAAGAACATCCTCACGGGCTTTCTCCAAAGGAATTCGACCTGTTTTTTACGGAGGACAAGCCTATAGTTTTCGCTTTCCACGGTTATCCCTGGCTCATACACAGGCTCTGCTACAGGAGGACAAACCATAAAAACCTGCATGTCAGGGGATACAAGGAAGAGGGGACTACGACGACGCCGTTCGATATGACCGTAAGAAACGATATGGACAGGTTTCACCTGGTGATTGACGCCGTGGAAAGAATACCGGGCCTTAAGTACAGGGCCGCCCATATACTGGAAGAAATGCAAAAAATGATTTTAGCCCACAAGGAATATATCATTAAATACGATGACGACATGCCTTCCATTAAAAACTGGAAGTGGGAGGGCGATCAGAGAGCGGAATAAAAAGACAGGCATGACCTTCCGTGACCCTTCCTGTTAACAAGCCTGAAAGGAGAATATACGCCCGAAAGCTCTTCGGCCTTTTCATGCTGGATTATAATCTCGGGAAAGGGGGCCGGAAGTATTGAAAGAGACCGGATGGCCTTTTCGCACATATTCGAATCATAAGGCGGGTCCATAAAAATAAAATCCGGATTATATTTCCCAATATCTCCTTTTTCAATCGCCCTTATTACATCCTTTTTTATTATTTTTACCCTATCCTGGACCTTAAACTTACTTGCCGTGTTAATGATTGAGGCTGTTAAAAGACTTGATGTTTCCACAAAAACGCAAAAGGAAGCCCCCCGGGAAATAGCTTCAAAGCCTACATTTCCCGAACCCGCAAATAAATCGCAAAAGATCCTGTTCTCGATATTTTTCCCCAAAACGTTAAACAATGCCCCCTTTAAAATGTCCGAGGAGGGCAGAACATTTTTAATATTATAAACATTTGGTATTATCCTGCCCTTCAGTGAACCGCTTATTATTCTCATCCGGAGCCCTCAAGCGTAAGCAGTTTCTCCTTGAAAGCAACCCCCTCGCCCCCGGTGAAACCGCCTGTTTCTCCGCCGGACATTATAACCCTGTGGCACGGGATTAAAATCGGCGTCCTGTTTTTGGAAAGCGCCCTCGCGCACGCCCTTGCGTATTTTTTGGCAAATCCCGCCCTGAGCGCCAATTCCCCATAGGATATGGTTTTGCCATATTCGACGGACCTTAATTCGCTTAGTATTTTTTTTGAAAAATCCGAATAAATGGAGAAATTTACGGGAATATCTTTAAAACCCCCGGCTTTGGGAGCAGCGTTCTTACCTGAAAAGTAGCCGTCAAAAAGCCTGATTAAATCCAAAAGGTGGGGAAATTGTTTTATCTCTCTCGCGCGGACAGGAATACACGGAGCACCGTTCAATAATTCCCTGGGTTTTCCGGCATTCCGCCGGGGATTTAATATTTCAATTTCTTCAATATTATGTTTTGAGAACTTGATTTGTAAGCCAGCAAGACGGGTTTTATACCCGAAGACGTATATCGGCGGCTTATCTTCAAGCCTGTTTGTGCCCGCAGGTACCGGCGCACGCGCATGCCGGGGCTTTTGATTCTTCTTTTTTTGCAGCGCCCGGCTCCTCCCGCGTTTCCGTTCCTTCTTTTTTCTTTTTTGATCCTGAAGAAGCGGCATAATCTGTTTTGTACCACCCGGAGCCTTTGAGCTGGAAACTGGTATTGGATATAAGCTTTTCAAGTTTTCCGCCGCATTTAGGGCATTCTTGAAGAGGCTTTTCGTTGATACCCTGAATAATTTCGATATAGTTTCCGCAATTTTTACACTTATATTCCCTGATAGGCATTTCTATCTTTTTCCTCCGTAAAAAATTTATTCATCTTTATTTCTTCTACTATTATAGCATTTATTTCATTATTTTGAAATCAATAAAATTTATATTATAATGATTGAAATATGAGCTTCGCTGAGCGCTCCATTGGCTGCGCGGAAGGGCAATGTAATTGGCCGGCGGGTAACACCCGCAGCTCGGTTTTCTTGACATGGGCTTGCCGTTTTTCTTTTTGTTCTGAATTAATCCTGAAGGAGCGCACATGATGCCTGACATTGAACAAATAGAGTATTTCAGCGGACTTGACGAAAAAACCCTCGGAAGGGTCAAGAACATTCTCCATGAAGAAAACTATGAAACGGGAGAAAATATCCTCATGGAGGGGGAAAAGTCCCCGGGGATCTATTTCGTAAAATCGGGAACGGTAAAGGTCTATAAATCCTCCAGGGAGGGAAGGGAGCAGATACTAAAGCTCATTAACCCCTGGGAATCCTTTAACGACGTTACCGTCTTTTCAAGCAGTATAAATCCAGCCTCGGCCGACGCCGTAACCCCCGCAAGACTTTATCTCCTTAAAGGGAACGATTTAAAAAGCCTGATTTACGAACACCCGGAAATCTCCCTCAACATTATAAAAAGCCTAACCGAGAAGTTAAGGTTCCTTACGGGAAGGATAGAAGACCTTTCGTTAAGGAAGGTGCAGGAAAGAATAGCCAAAATGATTTTGCTTTTCGAGGGGCAGAAGCTCTCCCAGAAGCTTATCGCCGATATTGCCGGAACCGCCAGGGAGGTAGTTTCAAGGGCACTGCATGACCTCGCCGCCCAAAACATTGTCAAAATAGACAAACGCGATATTATAATAACCGACAGGGAAAAACTGAAAAAACTGGTGGAATAATTCTTCGGGGCAGTTAGAATATAAAAAACGCCTGTGCGGCGGATTTGAGCATTTTAATATATTTTCGGGCATCCACCGGAGCGGGGCTATGCATAAAAAGCGCGTATGGCATGGCCTTTACGGGAGGGGCGTCCACGTAGACCATGTCTACGTGCGAGCCCTGCTTTACCGCCTTTCCCTCGGCTATCAGGGTCTGCGCCGCCTCGGCCGTATCCGTCCTTTTTGAGTACGCAAGGGGGTCAACCGATATCGATTTCCTCACGACAAGCTCCCAGGCATGGTAACGCCCGCAGTTCACGGCATCAATATAGTCCTTAAGGAGGGCGTCCACGGCGGGCAGAAGCAAGCCAAACCCCCTGACGTCCGGGGCTTTGGACAGGATTTCAAGGGCCTCCGACTGAAACCTTTTTACCAGTAGCGGGGTATCCCTGCGCCTGAGCTCGATGCCCCTGATTTTAAAATCATTGCCTTTCCCGTCGAACAGGCCGTAAAACCTGTTGGAAACGCCCACGCCGCTCTCCTTTGAAGGCAGAAAGGCTATCCATTTATAAATGCCTTCGAGCGCTATTTCAAAACCGACGGCATTTTTGCCCCTGTTTATCCCTTTAAACCTGTCCCTTATTATATCGTTTATCCGTCCTACGGCGGCCTTATAGTCGGCGGTCCCCGCCCCCTTTTTTGCTATCCATACGCAGTCGGTAAGGCCGTGGAGGAGATTGAAACCTTCGTCCTCGGCGACCTCTTTTGCCGTAAGAAGCAGTTCCCTCCCTATGGCGGTCGTGGCCTCATGCGATTCTATCCTTCCGAATTTCGCGTTTTTATATCCTAAGTAACCAAAGCACACGACGAGGAGCCATTTCAGGGCCGTCCTTCTTTTCCCGAGAACCCCCGAAGGGTCTTCAAGCCCCTTGTAGCTGTTCCTCCTTTCTATGAGCATCTTTATCGCCGAGGGCACTATCCCCGTATTTTTAGAGCATACCCTGTAGCCGGTAAAGGGAAGCCTTGTATTGCATTCCCGGTGAGGGCAGTTTATGGTTTCGTAGGAAAGGTTATAGTTGACTATAATGGAAGGATACATGGAAACGAAATCGCACTCGGCCACGTTTTCGTGGAGGCCGGTAAGAGGCCTGTAAGTGAGCCCGCCTTTGTCTATTTTAATAAGGCTTGAGAGGGTTTTAAAATCCTCGGGCATCGTTTTAAGGTAGGGTACCAGGATGTCTCTTGATATCGCGTAATTGGTTTCTATGGCCGTAACGACCGTGCCGGGGGAAACCCTCGAGAGCCTCTGGACGGGTATGGCGGAAAGCCGGGAGAGCTCTATTATCCCGTCAAGACCGGCCTCGCCGTAGAAAAAAGAATTTCTCCCGTCTATGTGGAGCCTGCCTTTAAGTATTACCGATGAATATTTGTATAGCGTCCTGCCGTAGGAAAAATACGTCCTGCCGGAACCGGGCCGGGAAGCGGCGGAGCGCGGGGTAGGCGGCTTCGCGGCGCTTTCCCTGTTTAAATACCTGAGCGCGCCCCTTTCGCCAATAAGCCTTCTTAAGATATAGCTATCTCCATAGCTGCTTATTATGGCGTCGGGATCGTATTTCCTGAAAATGCCCTCGAAATAATCCATATTTTCGTCGGATATCGTCCCCGAGAACAGTTCCATGTTATTTTCGTCTGAAATGAATTGACCCTTGCCATCTACCCGGCGGTTTATAGTATTTTTTATATAAAAACTTACCTTAAGGGCAGGGGGATAGAACATGTGCGCGGGGTCTAAATCATGTGCCTCGCGACCTCCCGGCCCCTCGGGGGATATTTTCATAATAACGATATCCGGAATATCGTAGAACAATTCGCGAGGCTTTCCCGCCGGCGTCACCCTGGCGCTTTTGCCGTCCAGCGCGCACCTGCAAAATGGGAAGAGGCCGCTATCTTGCAGGAACATCTCTTCGGCGGGCATGTCCATATTGAAGAAGTCCGCGCGGGCGGATATCCCGGATTCCCTTATGAATTTAAGAACGCTGTTATAAACCGCGGGATTTCCGGAGGTTACTTTTAGAACAGGAACGGCGTTAAAAAATACGTCCTGTTTTTCACAATGGGCAATATCCACAAGCCCGCCGAACCTTTTCCCGAATAATCCCATTATTTCCGCGAAGTTGTCCGTTCTTTTGAAATAAACATAGGGACGGTAAGGCACGGCAACGCTAACGCGCCTGCCGTCGTCAAGGATAAGCCACATGACTATGCCGGCGGGGGAGGAGTAGGCGTCCAAGAGGAATGCGGGGGTTTCCATTGCGATAAACTTTTTTATGAGCGGAACGGAACGGGTTCCGGCAGCGTCAGGGCGGCAGGCGTTCCGGCCTCCTCTTTCTGCCGGTTTTCGCCTTCGAGGGTCAAAAGCCTTTGACTTAGCTCGCTAATATATTTTTCCTGCTCTATAAGCATAGAGATAAGCATTCCTTCAAAGGGATAGGTCTTTTCCGCGCAGGCTATCTCCCCGGAATGGCACAATGCCCTGGAGAAAAGCCTGTCGAACACAACCCTGTCTTCTTTTCTTAAAGCCCTCCTGTAATCTGCCCATTGTTCTTTTTCCTGTTTTATTAGCGCCGTAGGCGGCAAAAGGGTTCTTCCCATTAATAACTCCTGCAAATTTACTTTTCAAAATTAATAAACGAAGTCTCGCCGGTTTCCAGTTTTTGTAGATTGTTAATAGCAGTCTTGCCGGATATTTCGAGAGTAACTAAACCTTTATGAAAAAATTCGTCCCTCGTGGTTACAACGGCGGGGCAGGGGGACTCGTCTATAAGCGCGAGTATATCCTCTATAACGCCGTCGTTCACGACATAAGGGGAATTTTCCGCCGTAGCGTAATAATCGTATATGAGCCTGTCTATGTTGTGTATTATCAACATAATATTCGCCATGGCTTCCGTCTTAGCGGAAACGCCCCTTGCCTTAGGGACACCGCTTAAAGAAACGGCATGAGCCTCTGTGTCTTCGGCAAAAAGCGCGGATAACCTGGATTTTAATTGATGGGCCGTGAACATCCTCGAAACAAGGATATTGCCCAAAATCCTTGCGGCTATATCCCTGTAGTCGCGCCTGAAATTCCTTCCGGCCTGTTTCAACGCGGTATTTTTAACAAGGCCCGCAAGGCGGTATGGGTCAAAGCTGTTTCCGCAGTCTATAATAATGATTTTTTTATTTCCGTTGCCGGTAACGTAATTTAGCAGAATGAAATCATATAGCCTTGAAAAATTTTCGTCGGCCCCGGCTTTCCATTTCCCTTTAAAAGAACAAGAGGCGAACATTTTGCCCAGATTTTTTAATAATGCTTCCAATGTTTTTATCCTTTCTTTTCTATGTTAAATCCTATTTTATTTGACGATTTTTTTGGCAGAACCATAAGCTGACGGATGGCGTCGAAAACTATTTTAAACTGGGCGTCATATTTCTTTTCAAGGTCTTCAAGCTTCCTGGCTAAATCTTTATGGGATAATATCATTTCACGCAGTTTTACAAACGCCCTCATTATTTGTATATTTACCTCTACAGCACGGTCGCTGTTAAGTACGCCCGATAGCATTGCAATACCTTGTTCCGTAAATACATAAGGTTGAAAACCTCCAAGATATTTACGCGATGGTATCGCATTCCGCGATACCATGACATCAATCTCCGTTTCACTCAACTGAAACATAAAATCGTCGGGAAACCGCTTTATATTCCTTTTTACTTGCTCTCTTAACCGTATCGGCTTAACGCTATATAAGTCGGCAAGGTCCTTGTCAAGCATTACCTTCCTGCCGCGTACCAGGTAGATTTTGTTTTCGATAAGTTCAGATGGAATGATTGAATTAGGCATAGTTGGACCCCTTTAATATTTTCTCAATAGCCCTGCAAGTTCGCCGATTATTCTTACCCTGGCGGCATCGAGAATTATGGGCTTAAAAAGAGGGTTGGAGGGCACGAGTTTTACCTTTCCGCCGCCTGTTTTATAATATCTTTTAAGCGTCGCCTCATAGCCGTCGACTATGGCCGCTACAATCTTTCCATTTGGAACTTCAGCGGTTTTTTTAAGTATAATCGTATCCCCGTCCTTTATCATGTCGTCTGTCATGGAATCGCCTTTTACCTTAAGGGCAAATAAATCCCGCTTGTTTCTTGCGTGGAAATCTTCCGGTATGGAAATTGATTCTTCTACCTGAACGGCCTCCACGGGGTAGCCGGCTTCTATATAGCCGTAAAGGGGGATAAGCCCTCCTCCTGAAACTTCGCTCTCATATGAGCTATGCCGAACCTCGTTTCCGTTTTGAGCCGTCACCGGAAAAATTTTTCCGGCAAAACCGGTCAAAAATAACGACCTTTTTTTACCGGAAATATCAGATATAAATCCCTTTTCCTTAAGAATTTTAATATATTTAAAAACAGTGGATTTCGAAGAAACGCCCACGCCTTCGCCTATCTCGAGATATGAAGGCGAATATTCCCTTTCTTTAAGGAATTTCCCGATATAATCCAGAACCCTTTTCTGTTTTTTGCTTAGCATGTTTTAATTATAGCGAACATAAGGCGAACATGTCAAGCGGGAAATAAAAACCAAAAGCCTCTTCGCCAATGCGTCCTTGGAAATAAGGCTTACGTCCACAGGAAACGTCCTGGGGAGGGGTGAGGGCGTCTATGAACGGGAAGCCCCTTTCCTTATAGATTTTATCAACGGAGGAGACTATCTCCTTGATTCCTTTAAAGGTAAGGGGCCTGTTCAGGAAAGAGGATACCTTCTTTAAGAAGGAGGGGGTCTTTAAGAACGGAAGGCCCTTTACGGAAATGCCATTCAGGGACACCCCGTTGGGATTGAAATATTTGGGGGAGGAAATAAATACAATGCCCTTGAGGAAGGGGACGGCTATCCTGGAAGTTGATACCACCCTGCGGGGCTTGAAGGATGCCTCGGGGGAGGGACGGACTGCGGGCTTAGAGGGGCTTAAGTGGGGGTAGACCCCGGTCTCGCCGAAGGAAAGGGAGGGGAAGATTATTAAAGGAAGAAAGAAGATAAAGGCGGAGGATATTATTCTTGAAAGATTTAATAGTCCCGGGGAGTTTATTAAACGCTTCAAATGTTGTTACCGTTTCCTTTTCGTTTAAGTGTCGGGTCGTTATGGTTTAGGTTATGGGCCTGGATATATATGGTTTAGGGTTTATCGGGTTTTGATTTTATCCAAAAAAGCCTTCGCCTGGGGGTTGCCCTGGGCGGCGGACTTATGGAGCCAGTAGAGGGCTTTGGAGGTGTTCTGGGGAACGCCCCCCTGCCCATAGATATACAAAGCGCCAAGTATGCCTTCACCAACGGGGTTTCCATGAATAGCGGCCTTTTTCCAATATATCCCGTGCATCTTTATTGCCATTGGCTGCCGCCTTACGGAACCAGTAGAGACCCTTAGAATAGTCCTGCTTTACTCCAAGGCCTAAATAATAGATGCCGCCTAATATAAACTGGGCATCGGAATCACCCTGGTTTGCGGCTTTCTTGTACCAGTAGACGGCTTTGGAATAGTCCTGTTTGACTCCATGACCTTGATAGTATGCACTGCCTAAATTGAATTGCGCATCTGGATACCCCTGGTTTGCGGCTTTTCTATACCAGTATACGGCTTTGGAATAGTCCTGTTTTAATCCATATCCGTGGTAGTAAGAGTTACCTAGCTTAACTTGGGCATTGTGATTACCCTTTTCTGCGGCTTTTCTATACCAGTATACGGCTTTGGAATAGTTTTTTGTAACTCCGTGACCTTGATAGTAAGAGAGGCCTAAATTAACTTGGGAGGCGGAATTTCCTTGATCTGCGGCTTTTCTATACCAGTATACGGCTTTGGAATAGTTCCGTTTGACTCCATGACCGTAGTAATAAAAGATACCTAAATCATTTTGTGCACGCGGATTCTCTTGTTCTGCCGCCTCTCGGAACCAATAGAAAGCCTTTGAGTAGTCCTGTTTGACTCCTCGACCAAAGTAGTAAAGGCCACCTAAATAATACTGAGCTTCTCCGTTCCCCCGTTCTGCGGCTTTGGTAAACCAGTAGACGGCTTTTTTATAGCTTTTGGTTATACCATTCCTCCCATAGAAATAATCAATACCTAATTTTCTTTCGGCCTTTGCGGTCAAACCCCTGGCGTGCGCAGAAAAAGGCAAATAAGACGCAAAAAGCAAAAATATGAATAAAGTTATCAAATAATATTTAGTTTTCATATTAATGATTCCCTGTAGTCGATTATATTAAGTCGCATGTATGAATAAAATTTTCTAAATTGGATAAATTTAATAGCATTAAGATAAGTATAAATTTTATCGTTTTTATTTTTATTATTATCTAACCACCACCCTCGACTGGAAATTCAAAATCGGCACCATCAGAACCCTTAGAATGTCTTAATAATTTGATAATATCCTTTATTATTTCATAACGATGCTTGTAAATTCCGTTCATAAGCTCCTTGCTCTTCCCCGGACCTAATTCATTATGGCAGCTCCCCATGTTCGCGCAGCTTCCGCCGTCATTATAAAAATTATTTATAGCGCTTATCATCCCCCATCCCCCTATCTCTGACGGACCGAGGATTAACTGGGAGCCCTCAAAATCAATTATAACAGATAACGCCCTAAGGAGCGGATAGGTTTCTCCGTTGGTCTGCACCCAGGTATTCGTAAAGTCCCACCCCGTAAAGCTCGAGGACTGTTTCATCTGGGGATCGGTTAATCCTGTTGCCCCGGAGCAGGGGCCGTATTCTTCGCAGGCAATGGATAGCCCGCTAGTGGTAACGTCGTAGTAGGAGTTAGAGATGCTCATGCCCGACCAGTTATCCCATGCCCCTCCAATGAAGCCCCCGACGAAGTCGGTGGCGCTGTTGGAACCCGTATCTAAAATGGAACCGGCGGAATAGGAATTGGAGCCCGGTCGCAGGAGCGGAGGTAAGATGGATATCACCTGCCATCGATTTTTCTTAAGAGCCCCCTTGCCTCCGGGTTGCCCTGGGCTTTGGCTTGCTTGAACCAGTAAATAGCCTTGGAATAGCTCTGCTTAACTCCAAGGCCAAAATAGTAAACAACACCTAACCCGAACTGGCCAAGGACATTTCCCTGGGCTGCCGCTTTCTTGAACCAGTAGACAGCTTTGGAATAGTTCTGCTTTACCCCGCGACCCCGGTAGTAAGCAGAGCCTAAATAAGCTTGTCCACCTGAATTCCCCTGCTTCGCGGCTTTCCTAAACCAGTAGACGGCTTTGGAATAGTTCTGCTTGACGCTACGGCCAAGGTAGTAAGCAATACCTAACCCAAACTGGCCAGAGGCATTACCTTGATCTGCAGCTTTTCTAAACCAATAGTCTGCCTTAGAATAATTCTTGGTTACTCCTTGCCCCAACTCGTAACAATAGCCTAAATCATACTGGGCGTCAGCGTTCCCCTGCTCCGCGGCCTTCCTATACCAGTAGGCCGCCTTGGAATAACTCTGTGCCGTTCCCTGGCCTTCATAGTAAATATCACCTAAATCATACTGGGCGTCAGCGTTCCCCTGCTCCGCGGCCTTCCTATACCAGTAGGCCGCCTTGGAATAACTCTGTTTTACGCCTAGACCGTAATAATAGACATAGCCTAAATCAAACCGTGCGTGGGTATTCCCCTGTTCCGCGGCCTTCCTAAACCAGTAGACGGCTTTGGAATAGTTCCGCTTAAATCCATTGCGTCCGTAATAATAATTAAGGCCTATGGTTTTCTCGGCCTTCGGGCTTAGGCTTTTGGCATGACCCGAATATGTCAGGGCAAGCGAAGGAAGCAAAAACAGAAATAAAATTATTAAATAATATTTAAGTTTCATGATTTTTTTCCTTATACTTATAGTTAACGTTTAAAATTATCCGCATCAATTTTTTAGGTTTTTAAAGCATTATCAAATTTATTAAATACAAGAGGTATAAATTTTAAACGTTTTTAATTTTATTTTATTTTTATGTCGGTCCTCTGCCGTTTTTAAGTACCTTTTTCAGAATCGGTCCAAAATAAGGATCTTCAATCAGTCTGTCAAAAAAGATGTCGATACCTATTTTGCCAATCACTTTATCAACCTTTCGGCTTTGTTCCGGACTTAAGGTACCGTGGCAGTTTTCCATATTGGCGGCGCAACCATTATTATTAAGAGGGATAGTAAAGTACCCCCAGTTTCCCCATATTGATAAAGGCACAACGAAGGAATCCTTTCCGATACGTATCGTCACGGCGAACACTCGAAGGAAGGGATATGTAGTACCGTCAATCTGCACCCAGGTATTCGTAAAGTCCCACCCCGTAAAGCTCGAGGACTGTTTCATCTGGGGATCGGTTAATCCTGTTGCCCCGGATCCTTTCTGGTTAAACTCAAGATATATTGATGATTGTAAATTATTTGTTTCCTATTTCATTTAAAAAGGTCTTGGCATTGGCATTCCCCTGCGCTGCTGACCTCTGTGTCCAGTAAAGAGCATTGGATGTACTTTGGGAAACCCCATGGCCAGAGTAATACATAGCGCCTAGTTCAAGCTCTCCTTCCGAGTTCCCCTGTACGGCGGCTTTTTTGGACCAGTAGAAGGCTTTGACGTAGTTTTTCTTTACTCCACGGCCTAAGTAATAAGAACGAGCCATAAAAACCTGGGCATTTGCATCTCCCTGAAGAGCGGCCTTATGGAACCAGTACACGGCCTTGGAATAGTTCTTCTTTACCCCTATGCCCTTCTGATATAAGGCACCCATCATCATTTGGGCCTTAGGGTCCCCGCTGCCGGCCGCTTTCTTAAACCAGTAGGCAGCCTCTGCGGAATTTTGTTTCACAAACATGCCTTTTTCATAAAAAACGCCCAAGGCTATTTCGGCAAAGACGTTTTCGCCCTCGGCCGCTTTCTTTGTCCAGAATATTCCTTTCGAATAATTTTTAGGAACACCAACGCCACGGAAGTAGGCGCCTGCAAGGCTTATCTCCCCAAAGGCATCGCCCTGACGGGCAGCTTTCTTAAGTAGGTCGATGCCTTTCGCGGCATCCTTTTTTACGCCGAGGCCTTTGATATAGAGGCCGCCAAGTTCCATTTCGGCCAGAGGGTTTTTCTGCAGAGCCGCTTTCTTGAGCCAGTAGGCGGCCTTGGAATAATTCTTTTCCACACTGCTGCCGCGAAGGTAGGCGTTACCCAGGTTGAACTCGGCGGAAGGATTTCCGGAGGCGGCCTCTTTTTTATATTCAACGATGTCCTTTTTGGTATAACTCCTGGTTACGGCTTTAAATTCTGGTTTGAAATAAGCGGAAAAGAACTTTAACGCCTCTTGCCTTTTAAGGTTATAAGCATAACTCAGATAGAAAAAGGCGGATGCGGAAAGAACTACTGCTAAAGTTATGATTATGTAGTATCTGGTTTTCATGGGTTTCCAATTTTATTCAATAATCTCTTGGCATCGCTGTTCCCCTGGGCGGCGGATTTATGGAGCCAGTAGAGGGCTTTGGAGCGGCTTTTTGGAACGCCCTGACAGTCGGAACAATATAGAGCACCAAGCTCAAACTCGGCACTTGCGTTTCCTTGTATAGCGGCTTTTTTAACCCAAAAGAAACCTTTTGCAAGATTTTGTTTTACTCCATACCCAAAGACATAAGCTAAGCCTAGCATGAGCTGAGCTTTAGCATACCTTTGATGTGCAGCCCTTCTGTACCAGTAAACTGCCAGAGGATAGTTTTTCTTTACCCCGTGGCCTTTATTGTAAAGATTTCCTAAACTGTACTGGGCAAGTACATACCCCTTGCTCGATGATTTCTGATACCAGTAAGCAGCCAATGTGTAATTACGTTTTACACCCATGCCAATACGATAAATGCTTCCTAAAATAAATTGTGCAAGTACATTCCCTTTGTTCGCGGCCTTGTTTAACCAGTAAAAAGCCTTGGAATAGTTTTGCGGAAAACCGCCTACGCCAGTAAGATATAGGCTTCCCAGCTCAAATTCCCCCAGAGTGTTGTCCTGATGAGCCGCCTTACGGAACCAATAAACTGATTCCGATATATCTTTTTTTACTCCTATACCATTAAAATATATAAAGCCTAATTCTATTTCGGCAAAGGGATTTCCCTGATGAGCCGCCTTCTTAAGCCAGTACGCGGCCATGGAGTAGCTCTTTCCAACGCCGCGGCCATGAAGGTAGGCGTTGCCCAGGTTGAACTCGGCGGATGCGTTGCCGGAGGCGGCCTCCTTCCTGTACTTAAGGATATCCTTTCGGGTATAATTTCTGGTAAACGGTTTAAGTTCGGGCTGAAAATAAATGGCAATAGCCTTCTTTTCCCTTGCCTCGTTAAGTCTTCGGGCATAGCTCGTATAGATTAAAACTGAGCCGAGGAGTATAATAACAAAAAAAATAGCTAAATAATGTCTGGTTTTCATGAGGTTTTTTCCTTACCTTATGTATATTAAAATATTTTAACCTTAATATTTTAAATTAATATTATTGGACTTCTTATATTTCAAGAAAGATGTCCCAAAGATATTCCAAGGTTTCATATAAAAACTCCTGTATATCATGCGGAGAAGCTTCTTCAGGGTTTTCCCAGATTTTTTTTCCACGCTTATAATATTTATATATTTTATACCCTTTCTTCACGCCAAATTCTACTATTTTTCCCCCTTGTTTTTGAGTAATTTTGATAAGACCGGGATGATGGCAGCTCCCCATGTTCGCGCAGCTTCCGCCGTCATTATAAAAATTATTTATAGC
>JAKAPT010000011.1:0-15470 GCA_021806885.1 bacterium
GGGGGTCGAACCCGAGGTAGCCCGAAGGGCGCAGGAGGGTTTGTCGCTTTTAGCGTCTAAAAGACGCTCCTCCCTCCCTCTCCGCCAGTTATGGAATTAAAGCAATAAAGGAGGTGAAAGAATATGTTTGGATGGTCTCCTATCACTATTTTAATTATTCTTGTGGTGGTATTTCTTATATTTGGGGCCGGCAAGCTTCCGGAAATCGGAAGCGGTTTCGGAAAGGCATTGAAAAACTTCAAAAACAGCCTTTCCGGAAAAGATGAAGTGGATGTTACCCCTAAGGACGAGGAACAAAAAAAGAAAAAGATCAGCAGCGGTTCAAAATCGAAGAAAAAGAAATAAAAAGCAATAAATCAAGGAATTATTTTTTAATCCTGTAAAAGTGGTCAATAGTAATAGAATAGCTTTTGACGTTTGAAGGGATATTGAAAAATACAACCATTATCCTCACCGGATGAAAAGGCAAGATGGACATGTCAGCCATGTTGTCCCCCCACCTGTTGGTAAGCCTGGATTCGACGTCGGGTTTTGATAAACTCTTAAGACGGGCAGTTTTTATATAATTTCCAGCGTAAACGTATTTTGTTTTGATGACGGCATTCTTTCCGTCGAGAATCTTACAGGAAAGCCTGACCAATCCCACCGGAAATTCATTATTATTTATAAGATAACCGGTAATCGCAAGGTTGTTTCCAGGAGTCGCGTCCTGGATATAGGTTATTTCCTTTAAATCGAACATGGATATTTTTATGTCATTTTTAGGGAGCGTCAATATGTTGACAAGGTAGAAAATACTTATTATTCCCCCGAGAACGACAATAACGTAGAATACTTTCCTGAAATTCCCGCGCCCCTTTTTTTGAGGCCTGTTTCCATAGAAAACGGGTTCGTCTCCCCCGTCCTTTTCCCGCGCGGTTCCGTAATTGTCCCAATTTGTTTCGGGAGAAGAACCAATGGAAAATTCCCCTTCAGGGTTTTTCTCTTTTTTGCCGGCCTTTTTATTTGGCGGCTCTTCGCCCCCGAATAATCCGCCCTCTCCTATTTTCCATTCATCCATACGACAGCGGTTCCTTTAGGAAATAACCGATAATGAAATTAATTTATTTATTAAGGATTTTATCATAATAATTTGTTTTTTTAAATACGGATTTATCTGTTTAAGAGACATTAAAAGCCTTCCGCTGTTGAAAATCCACAAGACTTATAATATAATTTTAAAAACGAGGAAACAAAGTATGGGAAGCGGTTGGAGGGCTGGTGCTCCTCTTTGACTTCAAATCAAATGGCGCGCGTTACGCGCGCGCGGTGGGTTCGATTCCCATACGCTTCCGCCATTATTAACAAATAAACCCTTAAGGAGGGACAAATGCCGGTAGTATCCGCGAAAGAAATTCTCGACGACGCCAACAAAAATATTTACGCCGTAGGCGCTTTTAATATCAACAATATGGAGTTTCTCCAGGCAATTTTCCGGGCGGCCGACGCGGAAAAATCCCCCATCATAATTGCCATAAGCGAAGGCGCCATGAAATATGCCGGCGCCGATATGCTTGTTTCCATGACCAGGACCATGTCAAATAATTTTCCCCGGATACCCGTCGCAATCCATTTGGACCACGGCTCAAGTTTAAATGCCGTAATGGCCGCCATAAAAGCCGGCTTTACCTCGGTAATGATAGACGCGTCGCATTTCCAGTATGAAGAAAACCTGAAGATGACCAAGCAGGTGGTAAGCCTATGTCATCCCATAGGCATTTCGGTCGAGGCAGAGCTTGGAAGGCTCCAGGGCGTCGAGGACAATATTTCAGTGGCGGAAAGGGACGCGGTTCTGGTAAACCCCGAAGAGGCAAGGGATTTTGTGGCTTCATCGGGCATTGACTTTTTGGCGCCCGCGATAGGGACGTCTCACGGCGCGTTCAAGTTTAAAGGAGAGCCAAAACTCGATTTTGACAGGTTAAAAAAGGTTAAGAAATATACGGGTATTCCGCTTGTCCTTCACGGGGCGTCCTCGGTTCCGGAGGCCTCCTCCAAAAAATTCGAGGAGTTTGGCGGAAATTTAAAAGGCGCGAAAGGGGTGCCTTTCGACGTACTGAAAGACGCCGTCAAATTCGGCATAAACAAGGTAAATACGGATACGGATTTAAGAATTTCCTTTCTCGCCAGGGTAAGGGAAAGCATTTATACAGACGCTTCACAGATAGACCCGAGAAAGATATTCGGCCCGGCCAGGGATTACGTGGTGGATGTCATAAGGGAAAGGATGAAGGTCCTGGGTTCTTCAGGAAGATGTTAACCCCCTTCTTCCTCACCTTAAAGATATAATTCTTATAATAAGCATTGTTAAAACAATGGACACGGCTATATAAGGAACAAGGATTACGAGGATCGACCTTGCCGTGGATAATTTGTTGGTTTCCTTGACCCCTATCGCCAGAAGGGCCGCGAACCAGCTCGAAGATATATTGAACCCGAATATGGGAAAAATAGAGAAGAACCCTACCCCCGAGGAATAGCATATAAGCCTGAAAGTATTTTTAATCGTTCTTTTTCCGCCCATCAGCATTATAAACCCGTGGATTATCACAGTCACAAGGGCAAGGAAAACCGAAAACAATATTCCCATTATGAATAGCAGCACGACTATTCCTATTGCCGCGAATATATAGATTTCATTATTATTCGTAAAAAAAAGAGGGATCTTTGGAAGTATGGAGTAATTTTTGTAAAAACCGATTTTAAAAAAGAAAACGTCCCAGAAAAAAGAAAAAACAAGGTTGACGTACCCGAATATAAGGGCGTAAAAATAAGGGTGCCATAACTCCCCCGCCTCCGCGTCCCTTTCCGGTATGGCAGCTTCGCCGTCCCCGGAAGCGGCCGCATTAGGCTCATTTAGCGTCGCGACCTTCCCGTGTTTCGGTATCTCGTCTATCTCTATAAAAAAGGTATCCGGATAAAAAAGTGATTTTTTCCATGTAAGGAACAGCGCCCTTAGAAATCCAATTTCCCTGATTTTATCGAATTCGGCCATCTTATTTTCTCTTTTTTTTGGCGGTATTTTTCGGTTCCGGGTTTATTTTTATTCCATCCTTGTCCAGCTTGTAATTTATGCTGTCCGCGAGGGCCTGGTAAGAAGCTTCTATTATGTTTTCCGAAACGCCTATGGTGGACCATTTGTCCTTTTTGTCCGAGGATTCTATCAGGACCCTCACGTATGAGGCGGTGCCCGTCCTCGTCCTGTCGTTAATGACCCTTACCTTGAAATCGGTCAGTTTCATTTCATCGAGAACCGGATAGAACCTTACGAGCGCCTTTCTAAGGGCATTGTCGAGGGCGTTAACGGGACCGTCTCCCGCGGCTACGGAGTGCTCTTCCTTACCGTTTACCTTTATCATGACGACAGCCTCGCTGAATATTTTCGTGCGCGATTTTTTTTCCACGTTTATCCTGTAAGATATAAGGTCAAAATAATTATTGACATAATCCAGGGCCTTTCCGGTAACATATTTAGTCTTATTGGCATATTGGGAAAGATATCTGTCGAAAAGCAGTTTGAATGACGCGTCCGCGCTTTCGTAGCTGTATCCTTTCTCTTCATCGGACTTTATTTTTTTCAGGAGTTTTACCTCATTCTCCAACGTAAGCGCGCCGGTATCAAGGCCTAGCTCTTTTGCCTTCGCGGCTATATTGCCCTTTCCGGATAAGGAGGAGATAAGGAACCTTCGTTTATTTCCGACGGACGAAGGCGAGATGTGCTCGTAAGATTCAGGATTTTTAAGAACCGCGTCCGCGTGCATTCCGGCCTTGTGGGTAAAGGCGCTGTCCCCGACATACGGCATTTTGTTAGCGGGAATGTTATTTGAAATCTCGTCGACAATACGGCTCAGCTTTGCGAGGTTATGTAATTTTTGTTTTCCTATCGCGTCAAGATGAAGTTTAAGCTCAAGGTTAGGTATTATTGATGAAAGGTTCGCGTTACCCGTCCTTTCCCCGTAGCCGTTTATCGTGCCCTGCACGTGCCTTACGCCGCAATTAACCGCCGCGATTGTGTTCGCTACCGCGCAGTCCGAATCGTTATGGGTGTGAATGCCAAGTTTTAGCGGGTCTATTTTATAAAAAGACTTAAGCCTTTCAACGGTATTTGTAATTTCATGCGGAAGCAGGCCGCCGTTTGTATCGCACAGGACCACTTTTTCCGCCCCCGCGTCAAGCGCCGCCTTCAGGGATTTTACCGCGTATTCCTCGTTATTTTTAAATCCGTCGAAAAAATGCTCCGCGTCAAAAAAAACTTTTTTTCCTTCCTTTTTTAGAAAGCTTATGGAATCCGATATTATGCCTAAGTTTTCTTCAAGGGATGCTTTAAGTACTTCTCTCACATGGAGGTCCCACGATTTTCCGAAAATAGCGGCCCATTCCACCGGCGTGTTGCAGAGTATTAAAAGCCCGTGGTCTTTTGCCGCAGGATTGTTTTTTCTCCTGGTGCTTCCAAAGGCGACAGGTTTCGCGTGCTTCAGCCTTCCTTTGGAAATAAGTTGAAAGAACTTTTTGTCGCCGGGGTTTGACGAAGGAAACCCGCCCTCTATATAATCAACACCCAGCTCATCCAGGATGTCCGCTATCATGAGCTTGTCGTCGGTCGAGAGAGAAAATCCCTCCCCCTGGGTCCCGTCCCTAAGGGTGGTATCGTAAATTTCAACAGAATTTGTTTTAATGTTATTGCCTTTAATTTTCATATATTAGCTTCGCTGAGCTCGCATTCCTCCGTGCTAACGCCCGCAGTTCGGTTTAATGATTATTTCGGCCTCTTAGCCTTTCCCAGCCCGAAAGTGTCGTGAAGCACCCTTGTCGCATGTTCGGCATACCGGGCGTCAATCACGCAGGAAATTTTTATTTCGGAGGTTGATATCATCATTATGTTTATGTTTTCCTTAGAAAGGGCTTTAAACATTGTTGAAGCCGTCCCATAATGATTCCTCATGCCAACCCCAATTACTGATATCTTGGCTATCTTGTCGTCGCTTATGACCTCTTTCGCCTTGAGTTCTCCGGCTATTTTGCTTGTTATTGCAAGGGATTTTTTCAGGTCCTTTTTAGAAACCGTGAATGTAAGGTCCGTAAAGCCATGGACCGATATATTCTGGATAATCATATCCACGACAATGTTCGCCTCCGAAATCTTCGAGAATATTTTTGCCGCGATCCCCGGCTTGTCAGGCACCCCTCTTATGGATATTTTAGCCTCATCCTTATCGCATGCCACGCTTGAAACCTCAAGTTCTTCCATGTCTATTTTCTCTCCTAAAAATTTTATTTGCGTTCCAGGACCTTCCACGAATGTAGATTTGACAAAAAGATTCACCCTGTATTTCATGGCAAATTCTACCGAGCGTATCTGGAGCACCTTCGCCCCCAGGCTCGACATTTCTATCATCTCGTCGAAATATACCGAATCGAGCCTTCTCGCGTCCGGAACGAGGGAAGGATCGGCCGTATAGACGCCGTCTACGTCCGTGTAAATATCGCATCTGTCGGCTTTTATCGCGGCGGCTATAGCCACTGCCGTGGTATCGGAACCGCCCCTTCCAAGAGTAGTTATGAACCCGTCCCGGTTTATTCCCTGAAACCCCGCGATGACCGCGATTTTTCCCCTGGAGAGCTCCTTATTAATATTTTCTCCGTCAATTCTGGCTATTCTTGCTTTTCCATGAACCTCGTCGGTTGTAATTCTTACCTGGTGTCCCAGCAGTGGGACGGAATCATACCCTTCGCTTTTCAGGACAAGGGAAAGAAGCCCCGAACTGACCTGTTCCCCGGAGGATATAATCATGTCGGTTTCAAGATTATCCGCCGTTCCTCCGGCCTGGAAGGCAAGATCCAATAGCCTGTTGGTCTCGCCGCTCATCGCGCTTACCACCACCACGACGTCGTTTTTATTTTTCTTTTCCGCGATAACCCGTTTCGCAACACCCTTTATGCGTTCAATGCTGCCCATCGAGGTGCCTCCGAATTTTTGAACGATTAACGCCATATTATTTCCTTTTATCCTGCCTGGCCGTCCTTGGGTTTACTTTATGGATAGCTTCTCCGATCGAATCCATGGTTGCTTCCGCGACAATCTCGGATAGCGTCGGATGGGAATGAATAGTCGTTTCCATATCGGATATCGTGCCGTTAAAGTGCATGAATGAAGAAATCTCGGCTACAAGTTCGGGAACGTCGGCCCCGCATCCGGTCGCGCCGATAATCCGGCCTGATCCCCTGTCCACGAGAACTTTTAAAAATCCCTCGCTTTCCTCCATCGCCAGCGCCATGCCGCTTGCCGCGTAAGAAAACCGCCCCACGGAATAATCCAGGCCCTCCAATCCCTTATCTCCCTCTTTTAATCCCACAGTCCCTATCGGGGGACTCGTGTAAACGGACCACGGCAGAATGGAATAATTCTTTTTCACCTTTTTTCCCGATATGTTATCGGCCGCGATAATCCCGTCATAGGATGCTTTATGGGCAAGCATGGGGCCGTCTATTATGTCCCCGCAGGCATACACGCCCTTAAGGCTGGTTTCGTTATATTCATTCACTTTTAATCTGCCCTTTTCATCCATTGAAACCCCCATTTCGGAAAGCCCGATAGACGCGGTATTAAGGCCCCTGCCTATGGATATCAAAACCTTTTCGGCCTCTAATTTCGTCCCGTCCTTCAGGGAAACAATCCCGCCGGAATCCCCCTTTGAGTGAATTTTTTCAACCAGGGCGGAAGTAATGACATCTATGCCCCTCGATTTCAATTCCTTCCGGATAAACCTCGAAATTTCCCTGTCTTCCGTGGAAAGTATGTCGGGGAGGAGTTCTATCATCGCCACCCTCGAGCCGAATTCGTTAAAGATGTTCGCGAATTCGCAACCTATCACCCCGGCGCCGATTATTATGAGGGACTTAGGCGCCTCCTCAAGAAAAAGTATTTCATCGGAGGTTAAAATATTCCTGTGGTCTATGTTGAAGGAAGGTATGAGGAGGGGAAAAGAACCGGTCGCGACGACTATGTTTTTTGCTTCTAAGCGGGTTTCCGAGCCCGATTCCGCTCTGACCATTACGGCGAGGGGATCTTTTCCGGCAATTCTTCCCGTACCTTTGATTATTTTTACGTTTCTTGCTTTTAAAAGCTTTTCTACTCCGCCGACAAGCGAGGATACGACGCCGTCTTTGTAATTAATAATGTCTTTGAAATCGAAGCTGAATTTTTCCACCTTAAAACCGTTTTCTGGTTCCTTAAGCCTTTTTAAATATCTTGCCTTCGAATACAAAACCTTAGTGGGAATGCACCCCCTGTTGAGGCACGTGCCCCCGAAATTCTCCCTTTCCACGATAGCCGCTTTAAGGCCGTTTATCGCGCATTTGAGGGCGGCCGTGTATCCCCCTGGGCCCCCTCCGATAATAATAACATCAAAATTCTCCAATCACCCTCCGGTTAAAAAACAGATTTTTTTATTGTAATATGCCTTTTATGTCGGTTTCCAGGTTTTATATCGACGGAATAATAATCCCCCTTAACGTACCTTTTGTAATCGCAATTTATTTTTTCGGGCCATTCGACAATTGTAATGGCCTTTTTCCCGATAGAATCAAAAAAACCGATATTTTCAAGGTCCTTAACGCCCTCCAGCCGGTAAAAATCATAATGGTTTATAGCCGTGCCGCAATCATAGGAGTTCATAATCGAAAAAGTCGGGCTTAAAACATTTGTATCCTTGCCGTTCAACCCGCAGAAAAAAGAGACCGCCGCCGAAATAAACATCGTTTTTCCGGCGCCCAGGGGGCCCTTAACGGAAACAAAATCGTAAGGCTTGAGTCTCAGTGCGAAATTCCTCGCTATTAACGCGGTTTCTTCTTCCGAACCTGATTGGAAGTCGCCATGGTATTTATCCGGGTTTTCGGGCATTAACGGATCCTGGCCATGGATTTTATGATATCGTACCTTGTAATTATTCCGGTTATCTCGCTGTCTTTGTTTACCACGGGTATGGAATAGATTTTTTTGGAAGACATTGCGGTGGCGATATTGAACACGTCTTCATCCTCGGAAACCGTATAAACATCTTTAGTCATTATGTCCCCTATCTTTGTCGCAGTAATCTTTTTAACGTCCTCCTTGAAATGCTTAGAACTTCCAAGATAGAAAATGCTGTCGAATATCGTAAATACCGTTGGAATATGCAGGTTAGAGTCCTGAACGACAAGATCGGTTTCCGAGACTATTCCTTTAATCTTTTTGCCTTCGCCGATAACGGGAATAGCGTTTATGTTTTTCTTCAAAAAAATATCGGAAGCCGATTTTATGTCGTCATTCTCCTTTAAGGAAATGACGTCCTTTGTCATTATGTCTTTTGCCTTAAGCATCTAAGCCCCTCCGCGATTGTTTTAATATATTTCTAACGGTAATGGGAATATTTCCGGCAACCCTCGCCGCCCCTATCCCGAAATCCCCGTATTTAAGCCTTAAATTCTCGGCGGATGCCGTCATTAAGTAAGACGCGGCCCTCGCCGAGTCATATTCCCGAATCCCCTGTGATATAAAAGAGCCTGTAAGCCCCGAAAGCACGTCCCCGCTACCGCCGGAAGCAAGTACCGGCGAGTGCGTTCCCTGGAGCGAGGCTTCTTTCGCGTTTTTGTCGAAAATATACGTGCTCGCCCCTTTTAACGCGAGGCAAACGCCGTATTTTTTTACAAATTCAAATCCATGATAAAACGGGTCTTTTTCCAGGATGTTTCTTTTTGTCCCAGAAAGCCTCTCCATCTCTTTAAAGTGGGGGGTTAAAACGACGTTAACGCCTTTTAACCCGTTAAGAAAATCAACCTTTTCCGATAATATGTTGAGTCCGTCGGCGTCAATTACCACCGGAACATTCCCCATATCTCCAAGCACGCTCAAAACCGAAAATAAGAAATCCTTCGTCCCCGCGTTAAGCCCGATGCCCGGGCCTATGACAACCGCGGTCTTTCCCTTGAGCAGGCCGCTTTTTTTTATGTAATCGGACCCCTTAGAGGTGAAATAACCCTTGCCGGAGTCAGGGACCGGAAAGGTGATTATTTCGGTTGCCTTTTCCTCCATGGCGGGATTTATTTTTTCCGGCACGGCAAGGGTAACCAGCCCAGCGCCCCCTTTAAAACCGCCAAGAGCGGACATGTAGGCGGCGCCGCCCTTTCCCTCGCTGCCGGCGATTACAAGCAGGTGCCCATAGGAAAACTTGGTTCCAAGAGGATTTCTCATTGAAACGATACCCCTTATATCTTCTTCGTCTATAAGCTCGACGCCGGAGTTAAATTTTTCCAGCAAGGCTTTCGGGTAGTTTACGTCTATGACTTTAGTTTTTTGCGCGAGCCCCAGCCTTTCTCCGTCGTTTAAAAAAAATCCCGTTTTGAGTCCTCCAAAAGTATAAACCATCTTAAGGTTGTTCTTAATGCCGCAGCCCATGAACATGCCGTTAGCCGAATTAAGCCCGCTTGGAACATCCACGCAGAGCACGTCGTAGCAGTCATTTTCGTTTATAAGTCCTATGATTTCTTTTGGAAACCCCGTTACTTCCCTGTCCAGGCCTGTGCCGAATATCGCGTCGACTAAAACATCGGTCCGGCACAATATTTCCGATAAATATTTTACATTTTCTTTAGTAATTTCAATAAGATTAACCCCTAATTTAATTAAAATATTTAAATTTTGTAATGCAACACCTTGATATGATTCTCTTTTGGCCGTAATAATAGTGGAAATATCATAGCCGCCGTTAAATAAATACCTGGAGATTACAAAGCCGTCCCCCGCGTTATTCCCCTTTCCGCAAACCACGGTGAATGACAGTTTCCTTGAATAGCCGAAATCGCGCTTTAAAGACTCAAAAAATCCCCTTCCGGCATTTTCCATAAGGATGCTTTCTGGATAGCCGTAAGAGAGATTAGCCTCTTCATCTATTTTTTTAAAATCCTGAGGGTTAAAGAGCTTCACCTTTTTTCTAACACGACGAAGGCGACTGCGATTCCCTTTTCGTGGGAAATGCTCAGCCGCGCCTTTTCGATGCTTTTTTCAAATTTATCCAGGATTAATCTCCTGAGCTCAACCGTTAACTTGATAAAAGGCTCGCCGCTTATTTTATTGGAAACCTCTATTTTTTTGAAGGGGATGGAAAATATACCCCCGCCTACGGCTTTCAGGAAAGCCTCTTTCGCGGCGAAAAATCCCGCCAGCCTTTCCGCGGACCTTGCCATGCCCCTGCCTGAAACGCCTTTTATTGCCACGTTTAATTCCCCTTTCGAAAAGATCCTGTCCAGAACCCTGTTATTTCCTTTTTTAATTATTTCCCGTATCCTTTCGGATGAAACGAGGTCCACGCCGATGCCTTCTATCAATCTTCCTCCTTATCGCCTCACGTTCCTTAAGATTGACGCCATTTCTCTCACAGCCGTTTCGAGGCCGGCGAAAATCGAATGTGAAATTATGGAAAAACCAATGTTGAATTCGCGCATGCCGTTTATGGCGGCAATGTTATAAATATTTTTATAATCAAGGCCGTGCCCGGCATTAACACCGAGTCCTATGTTGCCGGCGTAAGCCGCAGCGGCCTTAATCTTTTCCAGTTCTTTTAAAATCCCCGTTTTTACCAAAGCAAATTCCCTTGCGTAGTTACCCGTATGAATTTCAATAAAATCAAAACCGCCTTTTTTAGCGGCCTCGACCTGTCCAAGGTCGGGCTCGATGAAAGCGGAGGTAGCAATATTCGCGGCCCTGAAACCCGAGTTGATTTCGCTATATTTTTTTACGTCCTGAATGACGTTAAGCCCTCCCTCAGTCGTAAGCTCCTTCCTCTTTTCGGGAACTATGGTAACGCTCAATGGTTTTATTTCAAGGGCAATTTTTATAATCCCTTCTTCTGCAGCCATCTCCAGGTTCAAACGGCCGGTAAGAGACGAAATAATCCTTACGTCGTCGTCCCTTATATGCCTCCTGTCCTCCCTTAAGTGGCAGGTAACATTTGATGCCCCGGCTTCAAGCGCCGTAAAGGCCGCCTGCAGAGGCGACGGAAAACCTTCGCCCCTCGCGTTTCTTACGGTGGCCACATGGTCTATGTTCACGCCTAAAGAAGGCGGGCCTTGAGGATTTTCCATATTAAACCGCGCCGCCGTTTTTAAAATATTTTTCTATTTCTTCTTTTATCTCCGCGCCCATCTTGTTTAATTCCGCCTCGTTTTCGCCTTCAAGGAGGATTCTTAAAAAATTCTGCGTTCCGGAATACCTGACGAAAATCCTCCCCCTGCCCCGGAGCGCCTCCTCGAACTCTTCAATTTTGTTATTTATCCCGGGCATCTCGGAAAGGTCTTTTTTAAAGGGGACATCCACGTTAAAAAGCCTCTGAGGTAATGGGGCAAAAATCTTTCTTAACTCCGAAAGGGGAAGACCCGTTTTAACCATAACGGCGAGAAGCTTTAAGGCGGAAATTATCCCGTCTCCCGTATTGGTTTCGTCAAGGAATATGATATGCCCGGACTGCTCCCCGCCCAGGTTATATTTTCCCTTTATCATTTTTTCCATGATATACCTGTCTCCGACGTCCGCGTAAACGGTCTCTATGCCGTGTTTTTTCAGAAGGAGTTCAAGCGCGATATTTGACATCGGGGTTGTAACAATCCCGTTATTTTTCAATATGCCCTCATTTTTCATGCGTATGGCGCATATGGCGAGGAATTCGTCCCCAAGCAGTATTTCCCCGTTTTCGTCGCTGAATATTGCCCTGTCCCCGTCTCCGTCAAAAGCTATTCCTATATCGGCCCCGTTTTCCTTTACGAGTGCCCCGAGGTGTTCCGGATACGTCGAGCCGCAGTTTTCGTTTATATTAAGCCCG
Source organism: bacterium (assembly GCA_021806885.1). Taxonomy (GTDB): domain Bacteria; phylum SZUA-79; class SZUA-79; order Acidulodesulfobacterales; family Acidulodesulfobacteraceae; genus JAKAPT01. Next base: position 11,889 of record JAKAPT010000011.1, read on the forward strand.
TTTGGATCTATCCCGCTTGCCGTGACCTCCGCGCCGAGTTCGGAGAAAACCTCCGGCGCCGCTTTATAGTTGGCCCCGTTGGCGCAATCAAGGGTTATTTTTATCCCGTTAAGGGTTAAATTTTTTGGAAAGCTCAGCTTCGTGAAGATTACGTACCTTCCAACCGCGTCGTCTATTCTGTGCGCCTTTCCTATATGCGCCCCGCGGGGCCTTTTACCCTCAAGTTCGGAATACCTGGATAAGACAAAGCTTTCTATCTCTTTTTCAATATAGTCGTCAAATTTAAAACCGTTTTTATCGAAAAATTTAATCCCGTTGTCGTAAAAAGGATTGTGTGAGGCGGAAATTACCACGCCCGCGTCCGCCCTCATGCTTGAGGTTATAAACGCTACTCCGGGGGTAGGCATGGGGCCGACCAGGTAAACATCGGAACCCATAGAGCAGATGCCCGAGGATATGGCCGTTTCAAACATGTATCCCGAAATCCTTGTATCCTTTCCGACTATTATCTTCAGCCTGTCGCCGGTAAAACCGAGGACGTTCACTAGGGCCATGCCAAGTTTAAGGGCGATCTCAGAGGTCAGGCTCCCCCGGTTCGCGAGTCCCCTCACCCCGTCCGTTCCGAATAATTTGTTCATTTTTTTACCGCGTAAACCGTCGCAATTATTTTTTTATTATACAGGATTTTTATTATTTTGGCAGGTTTTTTTAGTGAAACCGCAAGGGTTTCCCCTCTTTTATATTTGCTCAGGTCGATAATTCCGGTTTTTATGCCGGAGAGATGTTTCACGATGCTTTCGGGGCCTTCGACTTCGACGAAAGCGGGTATCACCGTTATCTTTCTCAGGATGAAGCCGTCCGCCAGAGAACCGGCAGTCTGGGGCAAAACCCTTTCCAGCTTCCTCGTCACTTTTTCTATTGTTATGGGAATTACCCTCGGGTATATTCTAATAACCCTTACGCCATGAGGGATATTCAAATACGATTCGCTAAGGATAAGAGTGTTCCTTTTCCCCGGCAGGAGGCTCGCGTCGATTTTAAACGCGAGATTTTTATTAAGCCTCATGAGGGACACGCGCGAACCCCTGAATTTCACCCTTATGCTTTTCGGCAATGGGTTACTTATGGTATAACCCGCGGGAACACCGTGTATCTTTAGTCTCAGGGAATAACTTACGTCCTGCGTCGAGCCTCCTATCACATAGAGCCAGACTATAAAAGCAAAGACGAGGGAGAATATCTTAAGGCCGAGGTTTTTCCTGAAGAGCCCGTAGAGAACCTTTTTTATTTCAGAAGCCCTTTTGCCTGTCATAATCCCTGCTCCTTGTCGTTCGGCCTGCCGAATAAAAGCTCGCATATTGTTTTAATAAGCGGCCTTCCCTGCTCAATCGGATAATTCAGGCTTTTAAGAAGGCGCTCCCTTAGTTCATCCGGATTCTTTATATCTATTATTTTTTTGGGCAGGACAAGGGTAATTCCGCCCGTTTCTTCGGATATCACGATTGAAAACGCGTCAGTAAGCTCTGAAAGCCCGATAGCCGCTCTGTGTCTTGTTCCCAGCCTTCTGCTGATGGATTCGTCCGAAGAAAGGGGAAGATAGCAGGCGGCGGCGGCAATCCTGCCTTTCTGGATAATGACCGCGCCGTCGTGAAGGGGCGAAGGCGGAGTAAAAATGCTTAAAAGGAGCTCCTTGGAAACAAGGGAATCTATCCTTGTTCCTATCTTAAGGTAATCCCCCAGGAAGACATCTCTTTCAAAAACAATAATAGCCCCTATTCTTTTAAACGCGAGTTCCCCCATCGCCTTCGCGGTCTCCTCGATAAGACCCACTTTTTCAAGCTTGCTCTGCGCCGTAATAAAAGGGTTTTTCCCGACGTCTATGAGGGCTTTTCTTATCTCGTTCCTGAATAAAACGATTATAACTATGATAATGGAACTCAGAAAGCTCCCGAATATGAATTCTGTGGCATAAAGCCGCAATAACAAGGCTATAAGGAATATCGCGAAAACTATTAAAAGCCCGATAAGAACCTGGACCGCGCCCGTGCCTTTAATGAGGATGATAATTCTGTAAATTATAAAGGCGATTATTATGATATCCAGTATATCCCGCCATCCGAAATTATGAAGAAGGTAAAACATTATTCCCCTTTACGGTATATGTTATCTATTACTGTGAACGCGGAAGCCGTGGCCCTGACGTCGTGGACCCTTACCATGTCCACTCTGTTTAGTTTTAAAACGACGGCGGCGGCAATATCTCCGCTTAAAAGAACTTCCTCCGTTTTGCCCGTAAGTTTGTTTATGAAGGATTTTCTTGAAACTCCGGCAAGTACCGGACTTCCCAGGGATTTGAAAGAAGGCGTCCCGATTAAAAGATTATAATTGTCTTCAAACGATTTCGCGAACCCGAACCCCGGGTCAAGGATAATGTTTTCCCTCCTGTATCCCATGGCCGCGAGAAATTTAATCTTGTCCTGGAAGTATTCAATAATTTCATAAAATATATCGTCATAAGGAACAAGATTCTTCTGCATGGTATCGGGGGTTTTCCCTCTCGAATGCGCAAGGATATATGGAGATTTTGTTTTTAAAAGAACCTTTGCCATCCCGTCGGGGTCAAAACTGAGGCCCGACGCGTCGTTTATTATCGATGCCCCGGAATTTATGGCGGCAAGGGCGACTTCCGGTTTCCTGGTATCGACCGAAATAGGAATTTTCAATGTCCTGGCGAGCCGTTCCATGACCGGGCAGATTCTTTTTATCTCCTCTTTCGCGTCGACAAGGGCCGCCCCGGGTCTCGTGGACTCCCCGCCTATATCCAGTATATGGGCGCCCTCCTCCTCGATTTCCCTGCCCCTTTTTTCCGCCGCTTTTTTATCAAGATATTTTCCTCCGTCGGAGAATGAATCCGGCGTAATGTTCAAAACGCCCATGATGAGGGTATTTCCGTCGAAGACAAGTTTTTTCCCTCCGGCCTTTATGGAAAGGGGATTAGATTTTTTCCTTGTTTTATCTGAAAATGAGAGTATTTCATCCAGTTCTTTCGCGAGCCCCTTAAGGCCGAATTCCTGATTTTTTATTTTTTGAATTATAAACCTTACCTGGACCGGGGTTCCAAACAGGAGGCTGTCCGATTTCGGTATGCGCCCGGTGATAACGTCCCTGTGGTTGGCAAGCTCCGCCCCTATTCTAAGGGCTTCCTGCTTGAGGATATTGAGGGCGGTGGAGTTTATATTCTTAAGCTTTATTACTACGAATTTAAGCTTATCCTCCATTATAAGCCTTCCGGTGGCGGACACCCCGACCTTAACGAGCTCTCCCTTTGCCCTGGAGGAATCAAAGATATCTATAAGATAAGCCTGCATCCATTTATTCTAATTTGACAATTTCTAGTTACGCAAAAGCTTATAGCTTTTAACGAGAGCTCGTTTTCCGCTTCGCGGAACGGCACAAAAGCCTTTGCTTTTGGCCGGCGGGCTTTCGCCCGTCACTCGGTTTGCTAGAGCTCGTTTTCCGCTTCGCGGAACGGCACAAAAGCCTTTGCTTTTGGCCGGCGGGCTTTCGCCCGTCACTCGGTTT
>JAKAPT010000011.1:15480-33825 GCA_021806885.1 bacterium
AAAGCCTTTGCTTTTGGCCGGCGGGCTTTCGCCCGTCACTCGGTTTGCTAGAGCTCGTTTTCCGCTTCGCGGAACGGCACAAAAGCCTTTGCTTTTGGCCGGCGGGCTTTCGCCCGTCACTCGGTTTGCTAGAGCTCGTTTTCCGCTTCGCGGAACGGCACAAAAGCCTTTGCTTTTGGCCGGCGGGCTTTCGCCCGTCACTCGGTTTCGGCGCCCTTCGAGGATTCTTCAGCAGGAACGTAATCGGGCTTGTGCGAAATAATTATTTCGTCTATTTCTTTTCCGTTCAAAGATTCCTTTTCTATAAGTTTTCCGGCAAGGTCATTGAGAATATCGAGGTTTTTAGAAATTATGTCCTTCGCCCTTTCATGGTTGCTGCGAACTATTTCTTTGACCTCCTCGTCTATCTGGACGGCGGTGGATTCGGAATAGTCCTTATGCTGCGCGAACTCCCTTCCAAGGAAAATCTGCTCCTCTTTTTTTCCAAAAGTTATAGGGCCGAGCTTTTCGCTCATGCCCCATTCCGTTATCATCTTTCTTGCTATATCAGTAGCCCTTTCTATGTCGTTTGACGCCCCAGTGGTAAGTTTATTGAACACGAGCTCTTCGGCGCTTCTGCCTCCCAGAAGCACAGCTATTTCGTTTAACAGGTATTCATTGTCGTAATTATGTTTTTCGTCGATAGGAAGCTGCTGCGTAAGGCCCATGGCCATGCCCCTTGGGATAATGGTAACCTTGTGTATTGGGTCCGTTCCTGGAAGCATTTTCGCGACAAGCGTATGCCCTGATTCGTGATAAGCGGTAATCTGTTTTTCCTTCTCGCTTATAACGAGGCTCCTTCTTTCCCTTCCCATCATAACCTTGTCCTTGGCCTCTTCGAGGTCACTCATGTTTACCGCGGATTCGTTTTTCCTGGCTGCCAAAAGCGCCGCTTCGTTTACCATGTTGGCGATATCCGCCCCGGAAAAACCGGGTGTTCCCCTGGCTATGACCTTTAAGTCCACGCTGTTGTCTATGGGGACGCCTTTCACGTGAACCTTTAAAATTTCCTCCCTTCCCTTTATGTCCGGTTTAGGAACGACGACCTGCCTGTCAAACCTTCCGGGACGCAGAAGGGCCGGGTCAAGGACATCCGGCCTGTTTGTCGCGGCGATAAGTATGACTCCCTCGTTGGGCTCGAAGCCGTCCATTTCGACAAGGAGCTGGTTAAGGGTCTGCTCCCTTTCGTCGTGTCCGCCGCCAAGGCCGGCGCCCCTGTGCCTGCCCACGGCGTCTATCTCGTCTATGAATATAATGGAAGGGGCGTTTTTCTTCCCCTGCGCGAAAAGGTCCCTCACCCTTGACGCGCCGACGCCGACGAACATTTCCACGAAATCCGAACCGCTAATGCTGAAAAAAGGAACCCCTGCCTCTCCCGCTATTGCCTTTGCAAGAAGCGTTTTTCCGGTTCCCGGAGGGCCCACGAGCAAAACGCCGTGCGGAATCCTGCCGCCGAGCTTTGTAAATTTTTTAGGGTCTTTAAGAAAATCGACTATCTCTTCGAGTTCCTGTTTGGATTCCTCTATTCCCGCGACGTCCTTAAACGTTATCTTGTTCTGGGTCTCGTTTACAAGTTTCGCCTTGGATTTTCCGAAGGACATGGCTTTCCCCGCCCCGCCCTGCATCTGCCTCCAGAAGAAATACCAGAAGGCAAAGAGTATTATTATCATGGGGAGCCAGTCTATAAGAAAACTCAAATACCAAGGGGAACCCGGCTTGGGTTTCGCGTCGATCGCGACATTGTGCTTTTCGAGAAGGGAAACAAGACCGGGATAGGCGGGCGCGTAGGTTTTGAATTTAACGCCGTTTGTATAAACGCCCTGTATGTCGTGGTTTTCTATCGTAACGCTTTTTACCTTGTTGGCTTTAATATCGGAAATAAGAGATGAAAATATTACCTTATTTTCTTTCGGCGCGTGATGGTTGAACACCTGAAACAGAAAAATCATTAAAAATATAATAAAAACCCACAGCAGCAGGTTTTTTAGCCTTGGATTCAAATTTATTAAACCTCCTTAATTTTATCGAGTCGCAATGTTTAAATATCGCATATTCTCATATTTTTTTCAATAATTATTTAGCTTTTACCTGATCTCCATAAGCCCCACCTGAAGTGTGTCCCGGGTTATTTTTATCTCTTCGCTTATGGTGTTGAAGCTTATCCAGACAATCATGTCCTTGAAAAGAATTATAGGCAGACATCTTCTGACGTTCACGGGAATTTTTTTGTCAATAAAGTAATCCTTTATTTTTTTGTGGCCCTTCATGCCTAAGGGAATGAACCTGTCTCCATCCCTGAAAGACCTGATTGTTACGGGAAAATTTATCTTTCCAAAGTCAAAGAATATCCTTCCCATATCCCCATCTTCGTTTTGCCCGCCCAGTTTCTTCCTGTAAAGCACGTATTTTTTTGCCTTTTCTCCCTCATCTTTGCCGAGCCTTCTTATAACAAACTTCCTTCCTATTTCCCTGATGAACACTTCATTCTCTCCCAGGTTTTCCATAAAAGCGAATTCTCCCCTGTCAAAAAAATATGAAAAGCCGGTGTAACCGGGAACAGGGCTGAACAGTATTGACTTGAAAACAACGGCGGCCTCGGGAGATCTAAATACGATGGATATCTTTTCATATTCTTTTTTAACCGTTACAAACCCTGTTATGTTAATAAACGTATTTGCCTTTTTGGAGCGGATAAGGCGCTTAAACAACTGGAACTGGGAGTATGAAATTATAAGCCCGTCGTGGCCGTCGTAGTTGCTGAAATATTCATCCTCCAGGTCGAGCGAGTATCCCGAAACGCGCCCCAGCGAAGCCCCCGACATCTTGAGAATTCTGTAAAGAATGGAATCCGGAATGTCAAGAAGGTCATTCCTTTTATAAAAAACGCTTGATATCCTCGCGTCAGCGTCCCCGCCCGCGGTATCATTGCTTATAAAATTGAATGAAGCAAGCTTATCGAATAGTTCAAAGGCTTTTTTATTCAAATATTCGTCGTCTTTTTTTAAAATATTTGAAATATTATAAATCGTTTCCGGAAGGGATTTATTGTACTCCTTAAGCCCTGGAATTACGTTCAGCCTTACAAAGTTTCTGAAAATCGTCCTATCGGAATTAGTGTGGTCTTCCACGTAGCCGATATTGTTAATCCTCGCGTATTCCCTTATTTCCTGCTTTGTGTGCCTTAAAAGGGGCCTTATTACCGGCCCGTTTTTGACGGGAATGCCCGAGATGGCCCCCGCCCCGGCCCCCGTCGTCATCCTCATAATGAAATTTTCCGCGAAGTCATCCATGTGATGGGCGACTGCTATTTTACCTGAACCCGCTTCAATGGCGGATTCCATGAGAAACCTGTATCTTAAAATCCTTCCCGCTTCTTCGAGGTTAATCCTGTTTTTTTTCGCGAAAGCCGTCACGTCCTCTTTTTTGGTATAAAAGGGGATAGACATATTTTTACACGTGGCTTCCGCGAATTTTATATCGTCGTCCGAGGAGGCCCTTATCGAATGGTTAAACGAAGCGCAGGCGATTTCGATATCTAAGTCCTGTTTTAACTGAAATAAACAGTGGACAAGAACCGAGGAGTCTATCCCGCCGCTCAAGGCTATAAGCACTTTCTCGCCCTTCTCCAGGAGGGCGTTTTCTTTTACCGTGTCCTTTAATTTTTTCAGGAATTGGACCGTGAATTTATCCATTGTTGCAATTGCATTATGAAATAGCTTTTATTAATGTCTTGAATTATTCTTTGGAGTGATCGAATAAAAAATCAAAAAGGGTTTTTTCCTCGAGCATTTTGTGCACGGGGCACCTCATAGAAACCCTCTTTAATTCTTCGAGCTGTTCTTCGTCCAGGTTTCCGATAAATTTTACCGTTTTTTCTATCTTGTGGGCATAACCCTTTAAAGGGGGTTCGGCCCTCACCCTTTTATGGACCAGCTTTATCCTTACGTCGCTTAAATCATATTTCATCTTTCTCGCGAACATCATTAAAACGGTTACGGTGCATGACCCCTCGGCTCCCAGAACAAGCTCAATCGGGTTTATGGCTAGCCCTTCACCCCCCGATTCCTCCGGCTCGTCGGTTATTATCGTGTGATTTTTTGCGACAATACGATTCCGGTAATTGGAAAGGTGCGTCACGTTTACTTCGATAGTTTCGCTATCGGTCATTCTTACATTCCTCGATCTTAATCCAGAAGTTCTTTGATAACCCTTTTTATGTCGCGTGAGTTCAGCTTAAACGGAAAGCTCCTTATGTTCCTGGGGGAGGAGTCCCCAAACGGCCTGTTGCAGGCGGAAACATCGGTTTTACCTGGACATCCCGTGGTGCGGAAGCAGACGCCTTCTTCGATTATTTTCATTACGCCCGAAAAGGGGATTCCAAAACCGACAACCCTCCCCTCTTTATCAAATTTCATTTCTTCCGCCCGGCCTAAATCGTAGTCTATTATGTGCCTCGCGACCTGGATTCTCCTGAACTGGCCCGCGGGACACTGGGGATGATTCTCCATTTTCGAGCCTTTTTCCCGGTAAAATGAAAAAAGATGCGACCTTGCGCCTATGTCCCTTATTGTTTGCATTCTTAAAACCATTTCTTTCTCGCTCTCGCCGAGACCGGCGACGAGATGGCATCCCACCCTGTTTTTTCCGAAAACGGATGCCGAATATTCGAGTATGTCGTTGTATTTCTCCCAGCGGTGGGGCCCCCCGACACCCCTTCCCCTGTATCTGTCGAAAAGGTCAGGCGTGACCGCGTCGAGGGCTACCGTAACCATGTCGGCGCCGTTCTTTTTAAAGCCGTCTATGTCGGAATGATTTAATATCGTGGGGGTCATGAGGATGGAAACGGGGAGGCGAAGCTCCGAAACGAACCTCTCTAAAATGAAAAAGGCGTCTTCTTTCGCCCTTTCATGCGTAATCATGGATATGCAAATCCTCTGGACGACCTTTCTTTTTTCAAGAGTAAGCCTTATTATGTCCTCCGTCTTAAACACAGGCCAGTCCACCCTTATGAAACTTTTATCCCCGTAATCCCCTTCTCTGGATTTCTGCAGGCCGCAATAAGCGCAGTTCGCCCTGCAACCCTTTTCGTATGTGAGGAGGACGTTTACGCAATGAAGGCAGGCGTTCCTGTAAAAAAGACCCGGAGCAAGCCCCAGCGTCATCGCCGCCGCAAGGGATATCCTGAGATTTTCCGGCGATGTTCCGGACGACGCGGGATTATCCGTTTTACTCGTAAAAAGTGGTTCGGCACCCATAGATATTTTTAAAAATCAAATTAAATTTTTTAGTATCCCCGCGCCGAGCGTGGTTTCTTCCCTGAAAAAACCTTTAAGCGCCTCATTTTCCTTGTTGTAATTATAGCACAGGGGGGACGATATATCTATAAGAAGGGCTTTTATTCCGCTCTTCCTGAAAGCCTCGTTTCTTTTTATGTAAAACTCCTTGCAGCAAAAGCCGATATATGACTTTACATTATTTGCTTTGAACTCGGCGAGGATTTCCTCGAGATTTTCATAGTTAACGATAGTTTTTGGAGTTATGCCGTGCGTTTTAGCAAATTTATATGCATCTCCCGTCTCGCACCCGCCGCACTCGCCGCATTTGTCCGCCGTCCTGTACCTGCAGCCTTTCTTTTTGGCGCAATACGGCAGCAGAAGGTATTTAGCGAAAGGAATGTCCCGGGGATTCATACCGTTTACGAACATAAACCTCGATATGTCCTTTACGCCGATTTTAGCGGCCTTAGCAAGTTTTACCCTCTCCGTAATGCCGGAGGAGATATTTAATAAATCCACTTTTTTTACATTTTCAAAGCGGGGATTGTTTTCTTTTATAAAACCGGAGATTTTCTCTTCAAGCTCAGAAAGACGGACGTCTTTTAAACTACACTCCAGGTCCGATACGGCCCTCCGGGGAGTAACGAAAAAATCCCCGGTAAAATATATTTGTCTGAGTATTTCCATTTTCATGTCGACCCTCGCGTAAACCTTGAAGGTGCCTCCGGCGCACCTGTACGCGAGGAAAATCATCTTTGTCCGGGATAATCCGGGGCCTGCCGAATGGATCCATTTTTTTGACCTGAAAATGTTTTGATTTTCTTTTAAAAATCTCTTTTCCTCCCCTGAAAGTGCTCCTGGAACAAATTCTATTCCAAATTTTTCGGAAAATCCGGCAATTATAGCGTCCTTAACGGACTGTATGGGCGGTACGCGACCAAGGATATCCTTAACGGAGGCGACCCTCGATAGAATCGAGTCAAAATTTTTGGAAGTAAGCTTTTCCACCGGAAGTTTAAGGGAGCTTACCATGCGGGAGGGATTAAAATCAAGAAGGAGCGTTCCCTGGAAGAAATAAACAGGAGGTTCATACGCGCCTCCCGTCCCGGATATTTTCCTTCCCCCGACCTCGATATCGTTCCTGGGTCGAAACGACGCGCCTATCCCTAAACGGTTAATGCCTGCCGAGAAGGCATTGCATACGTCTTCAGTGAGTCTTTCCAGGTTTCCCTTAAAGATTTTTTTCGCGGTCTTGGTCGAAAAAACCATCTCCCAGCCAAGCTGGGATTTATCGAAATAAATGGCTCCTCCGCCGGTAATCCTGCGCCCGATCTCTATGCCGTGCAGGGCGCAATAATCCTGCCTCAATTCGTTTTGAACGGATTGATGGAATCCGACTAACGCGCACGGTTTGAACCGCAGGAATCTGAACGTGTCCGGAATAAGGTCCTCCTTCCTTAGATCGAGAAGTGCCCTGTCCATACATATATTGAACGATTGCTCCTTAATGCCCGTATCTAACAGCCTGAAGTTCATATTGAAATTTCAGAAAATATGAGGGAACAGCATAAATAGGAAAATGATGGTTTAAGCCCCATGCCGGCGCTCAGGGGAATAATTCCCTCCGAGGGGTATGCTATTCCGTTTAATCCCGTTTTAACGGCTAACTCCTCCATCTTAAACCTGACGGGACCATAAGGTCTTTCGCAACCAAGGAGAACGGGGGTTTTTTCAAATTTTTTTCTCGCGTATAAAAAAACTCTCCCGATTTCATCGAGCGGCGGGGGCGCGGCATGTTCCATACCGGTGTTTTCCATAGGCATGAGCCCTACCAGGACCAGAGAGGAAATATTATAGCGGGATATAATATCTAAGGCGTTATATTCGCCTTTTATTTTTCCGTGATAAAGGCCTATTACTACATGGGGGGACATCGTTATCCCCCTTTCCGAAAGATATTTAAGAGAATTTTCATAATCCTTAACCGAGGCGTTCAAATGATAAACCCTCCTTATGGTTTCCTCGTCGCCGATTATGTCGAGCATGGCTGAGTCTATGCCGGAATCTGAAAGCGCGTCCGCGATTTCCTCGGTAACAATTCCAAGGTGCGATATGACCTTAAGCCCAAAATCGCGCTTTATTCTTTTAACTGTTGGTATAAACGGCATGAGTTCGACGACCCCCCTTGAATTGGATCCGCCGCTCAGCAAAAAACCCCTTCCTCCGGATTCGTAAATGGATTTTGCTTTTTCATAAAGGGCGTCAGGGGTTTTAGCGGGAGACATCGATTTAAGTATCCGGGCGTTGCAGTGTTCGCACTTCAGAGAGCAGGTTTCACCCGTAATGGAAACAGGCGGAAAAGAACTTAAACCTGTGTTTTTAAAATCCTCGGTCTCGTATGATTTTATTCCGGGAGCATAGAAATGGATTTCAGAATTAAAAAATTTTTTTAATATATCGAGACCCGGGGCGTATTCGTCAAAACCCATTTTCTTATCTCTTCTTGCATATTATGTCTTCTTCTTCGAGCTTCTTTTTATAGGCCTTAACCGCGACATCGCCGAAAGGAAGGGAATCGATATCGGAGGCCGCCTCCGGGAGGGGCTTTAACCTTACGATCCAGCCCTTGCCGTAGGGGTCTTCATTGATTATATGCGCGTCATTTTCGATTTCGGGATTCGATTCGATTATTTCCCCGGCAAATGGCATGGGAAAAGGCCCTACGTATTTTCCGCTTTCTATCGTGGCCGCGCTCTTTCCTTTTTTTACGATCTTTCCCGGCGCCTTAATGTCGACGTAAAGTATTTTTCCGGCAAGGGACTGAGCCGGATCGGTCATGCCAAGCGTGTAGCTCCCGTCATCGTTCTTCCTTGCCCATACCTGGGCCTCGACGTCGTAATATAAATTGCCGGGTATATCGCATTCGTTAAAAACAGGCATAACGGCTCTCCCCCTTCACTATGAACACTTGATTCCTTCGGCTTCGATTTTCTTTTTATACGCCTCTACGGCGCCCTGACCCGTAAGAAGGCTTTTTACGTCGGTTTCGAAATCGGAAGGTTTTATCCTGCAAACCCACCCCTTGCCGTACGGGTCCGAGTTCATGAGGCTTACGTCATTGGACAGTTCTTCGTTAACGGCGGAAATCTCACCGCTGAAGGGGGTGGGAACGGGCCCAACGTATTTTCCGCTTTCGACGGTCGCGACCGATTTCAATTGCGCTATTTTCTGGCCCGCTTTTTTAGGGGTGATGAAGAGTAGCTTCCCCGCGAGGTGTTGCGCTATGCTTGTCATTCCTATGGTTACCTGCCCGTCCGCTTCCCTCCTTCCCCACACATGCTTTTCTATGCTGTAATAAAGATCCTCTGGAATATCGCATCCGTTGACTTTTGCCATTATTCCTCCTCTTTATTCAAATAATTTGACGCTTTATAGTTACGCAAAAGCTTATAAGCTTTTGCGTAAACTCGCTTTCCGCTGCGCGATACGGCAATGTAATTACCCGCCGTGCCGTTGGATACCGCTCGGTTTATATTACTACAATTTTTTTTCCACAACAACTCATTTAATTCAGAGGGAGCCGTCCTTCGCTTGCTGGAAAAGGTCTTTCCAGTCTTTTCCGTTTTTAAGGAGTTCCGGAAAAGAATCGTCAGGCGAGGTATTGTTTCTGGAGAAATTTTTCCATAGGTCCCCGAACGCCTTTTTCTTAAGCCTTAAGGAATCGGTGGACAGGCCCGTTAACTCGGTCAGGAAACTTTCCACGCTTTCATCCAGCGCATCTGTATTAAAAACGCCCGTCAGGTAATTGAACCTGTAAAGCTCCACCCCCGAAAACCCCCTCCCCGTGGTTATAATCTCCATTGCCCTCTGGGCGCCTATGAGAAAGCTAAGCCTCAGGAATGAATATTGCGGGGAAACTAGACCGTATTTGGAGGTCAGGTCCCCGAAGAGGGCGTCCACGGACGCGAACCTGAAGTCGGACGCGGAAGCGATGTCTAAGCCTATTCCCGTGACCGCGCCCTTAATCTTGCATATCACGGGAACGGGAGAATCTTCTATATGGGAAATCATCCTGCCCAGGACGGACATGTAGTGCCTCGCGCCGTCTTTTCCGATGTTTTTGATTTCTTTAATGGAGGGGCCGGTAGCGAAAAAATCGGGGTTTGAACTCTTTATAAGTACCGTCTTTAAATCGAGCCTGTCTTCGATTTTCTCCTCAAAAATCTTTATTAATTCATTCATCTCGGAAAGGTTGAAAGTATTGGTCTCCCCAAGGTCCAGGTCTATAACCGCGGCGCATTCGTTCGGACTTGTGTATTTTACCGGCATATTATACCCCTTTTTTAAATTAATTAAATTAATTAATAAATAAACCGGACGCATTCACTTCCTATATATTATATATCACAGGCCGCCCCGGATTTCTTCCTCTCCCCACCTTTTTCCCTCTATCATATAATACAAAACCGGTATTACGACAAGGGTAAGCGCCGTCGAGGCCAGCATGCCGAAAATAAGCGCCCACGCGAGCCCGTTCCAGACCGGGTCGGTTACAAGAATTGCGGAACCGAATATTACGGCTAAGGCGGTTATGATTATAGGCCTTGCCCTCATCGCGCCCGCGCTTACGAGCGCGTCCGTTATTCCGAATCCCTCTTTTTTCCTGTCGTTAATGAATTCGAGCAAGAGGAGAGAATTTCTTATGACGATACCGGAAAGGGCTATGGCGCCGATCATAGATGTCGCCGTAAAATATGTTCCAAGGAACGTAAATCCGGGCATTATCCCTATCATCTCAAGGGGTATCGCCCCCATAAGGATTACGGGTATCACGAACGAACCGGTGTATCCCACGAGAAGCACGTAAATCAAGAGAATGGCCAGAGCCATCGCCCCGCCGAGCTGGGCGAAAACCTTAAGGGTTAAATGCCATTCGCCCCCCCACTTTAAGCTAACCCCTTTCGGAAGGGGATGCTTAAGGTAATGTATGAAAAGGTCTAAATTGGCGTACATGGGGCTCCTTCCCACGACTTTTCCGGTGACGTACACTACCTTTTTAAGGTCCTTCCTGTATATCATGTTGTGAAGATGTCCGCGCCTGACGGTAACGACGGAGTTTAACGGAACCATCCTGTTTCCCGCGGGGGAATAGACATATATATCTGAAAGGGCGGCTTCCCCGGTCCTGAACTCCGCGGGCATTTTCAAAAATATGTCCTCCTCGTGGAGGCCCCTGGGCCTGTGGATGGTCCCGACGCTCATACCGTGGTTCAAGAGAAACAAAGACTGCGCTATCTCCTCGGAGGATATGCCCAGAAGCGATGCCTTGCGCCTGTTTATGACAAGCATCATTTTTTCCATCGGTCTTTTATAGGAAGTGGAAACGTCTGTTACTCCCTTTTCCTTCATCATCCTTGCCGAAACGACCCTTGAGAGCTTCCCCATCTCCCTGTAATTGTTGCCGTATATTTCCGCGACTATTGTTGCCTTGACGGGCGGCCCGGGAGGGCTTTCGGTTACTTTTACCGTATCCCCGTATTTTTTTCCTATTTTATGCGCCTCGGGCAATATCTCCTGCACAAGGGCGTGGGAAGAAAGCGCCCTTTTGCTTTTATCTACCAGGTTCACCCTTATTTCTGAAAACCAGCTTGCGTTCCTAAAATCGGAACCCCTTAGAAGACCGGAGAAATCGACCACGGAAGGTTCTCCCACGTCGACGACGTAGTCTTTTACCTCTTTTATATTTCTTATATAATTCACGAGCTCCATAGCGGCAAGGTTGGTTTTCTCGAAGGATGTTCCCTGCTTCGCGTTAACGGTTATAAGGAACGTGTTGGTGTTGGCGACCGGAAGCATCTTGAATTTTACGAGTTTCACGAGGGGAAGGGACATCGAAACTAGAAACAAAAATACGATAACCCCCATAAAAATATATCTCTTTTTTTTGCTTGCGAGAAGCGGGGTTATTATCCTCGCGTATAACCCGTTTTTTATGTCTTTTCCAGCCTCCTTCCTTTCTTTCTTGTGGAGGAGTTCCATGCCCTTTTCGTTCGCCATGAGCTTAAGGTAAAACCACGGGACGACCGTAAGGGCGATAAAAAGCGACACGAGCATCGCTATCGGGACGTTAAACGGGATAGGCCTCATGTAGGGCCCCATCATGCCCGTAACGAAAAGCATGGGAATGAAAGAGGCGATAACCGCAAGAGTTGCGAAGAAGTTGGGGTTTCCTATCTCGTTCACTGCGTTTACCGCGAAAGACGGAAGTATATTTCTTTCCTTTGAAAACACCCTCTCTATGTTGTCTATGACCACTATCGCGTTATCTACTAGAAGGCCTAACGAGAGTATCAGGGCGAAAAGCGTTATCCTGTTAAGCGTCTGATGAAATATAAAGGCAATCCCCAGGGTCAAAAAAAGCATGAGCGGGATGGTAAAAGCGACGATAAGAGACTCCCTCCAACCGAGGATTACAAGAAGAAGAAGAATGACGACGCCTATGCTTATAAGTAGATGGAATAAAAGCGTGTTCACGGCGTTATCGGCCTTCTGCCCGTCATTCCTCGTTATCGTGTAATGAATTCCCGGGGGCATCTGGTTCTTTACAATACTGTTAAAATTCTTGAGGACGTCGCCCACCACGGTAACCGCGTTTTTTCCCCTTCTCTTCGCGATGGCGATTGTAACCGCCGGATAAAGCCCCTTAGAACCCGCGATGAGCTTGTCGTTATAATTTATCTCCCTGTAACGGTTCCCAAATCCAAATCCCGATATGAAGCTCACGGGACGATAATTATACTTGACGGCAGCGACATCTTTAAGGTATACCGGCCTTCCGTTAAAAACGCCTATGACGAAATTCCTGACCGAGTCCGCGTGACGGAAATAACCCCCGGCGGTAAGGAATGTCTTTTTATTGTTTCCCTGCAAAAAGCCGGACGGAAGCTCCACGTTTGTACCTTTTAGCTCCCGTGCTATCATAAGGGGAGAAATATTGTACGCGGCCATTTTCAAGGGATTCAGCCTTACGTCGAGGGTCCTGAATTTAGCACCGTTAAGGTAGGTAACCCCGGTTCCCGGAACCGAGTCTATCTTGGATAATATATGATTTGCAACGGTCGTGACGTATCCCGCCCCGCGCGTTTTGCTCCAGAGGGTAATGTCGAGTATCGGCACATGGTTCACGTCGATGGGCTTTATTATGGGCCTCATCACCCCCGCGGGAATTTCGTTCATGTTGGAGAATATTTTATTGTAGAGGTCGACAAGGCTTTTATCGCGGCTCGCGTTGACGTGGAACTGGACAGTTACGATGGCCTGGGAATTCATCGAAATCGCATAAACATGCTTTACCCCCGGGATTTGCCACATTTTCCTCTCAAGGGGTTTTGAAACAAGGTCGTTAACCTCGCTCGCGCTTGCCCCGGGAAACCTGACGATAACATTGGCGGCCGGAACGATTATCGAGGGGTTGTACTGCCTCGGGGTCAGGATAATGGCAATTATTCCAAATCCTATGCTGAAAAGAATAAGAAGGAGCGTAATCTTGTTTTCAATAAAATACTGCGTTATTTTCGCGCTGAAATTTTTATCCATATATTATAATCTTTTAAATTAGCTTGTAATTAGCGTGTTTCCGGAGAAACTAAGCTCCCGTCTCCGATAGAGTTTAAGCGGGAAGTTACCACGGTCAAACCCGGCGTTAAGCCGTTTGTGACGACGATATATTTTGCCCCGTAGGCCCTTCCGGTCGTAACGGGTTGAAACGAAACCTCGCCGTTTTTTCCCGCGACATAGACGCCGGAAATACCAAGGCGCGTTATCACCGCTTTTTTTGGAACGACGATTGCCAGCGCGGTGCCGGTTTTAAATTCGGAAACCCCGTACATTCCCGGAAGTATTCCGTTTTCTACCGGATTTGAAACGCTTATCCTCACGGCGATAGAGTGGGAATATGGATTTGCCGACCTCGTCACTGAAATTACGGCGCCCTTTACGGTTTTATTAATCGAGGAAAATTTTAACCTCACGTTTCTAATCTTTTTGAGGGCCTCGTAATACCTGACGTTGACCGATGTTTTGAACTCAAGGTTGTTAACGGTCTGAATTATTAAAAGCACCCGCCCGGGTGCGGCAAGGTCCCCGGTCGATACGTTTTTGGAGGTGACTATTCCGGTTATGGGAGAGTAAACGGTTTTATATCTCATGTAGCTCAAGGCGGCGTCGAGGTTTGCCTTCGCGACCATGAACCGCATGCGGGCGTTGTCGTACATCTGCCTTGAAACGCTTTTCTCCACCCAAAGGGTTTTAATCCTCAGGTATGTTTTTTTGGCGTTGAAAAAGCCCGCCTTTGCCGCGTAATATTTTGAGGTGATTTCGGGAGCGCTTAATTTTATAAGAACCTGACCCCTTTCCACGGTCTGTCCAAGGCTCACGTTTTCATAAGTCACGTATCCCACGATGTGGGCCGAAATCGCCGTGTTTGTAAGAGAAACGACGTTGCCCGGGGTTTTAAGATATGTTCCAATAGTTTGATAGGCTGTCCTTACCGCGGTCACGGATATTTTTTTTCCGCCCGGAACCGGCGGGCCGGAACGCCTGGCGCATCCGGAGAGAGAAAAAGATATCAGGGGGAATACAAACAGCGTAAAGGAAGCAAAAACCCAAAACGACTTTTTTCTTATAAATATTTTATTAAGCTTTTTCATGTCTTAAACCCCTTTAAAAAAGTTATGTCTTATTGAAAATGCAATAATATAAATATTCATATATTATCATTTGTAAATATTTAAAGTCAACCATTTTTTAAAGGTCCGCCAAGGAAAGCATACGGAATTTTTCGTAAAATTCCGGCGCGTTGTACTGGCCCGGCGCGGTCGCGCAAGACGGAGACGAGCAATACGCGAAGGAAGACCCGGCTTTGAGAGATAGCATCCTCGTGGTTTTGCCTTCCTCCCCCATGCTGAAAACGATGTATTCGGGAAAAGACGCGTGGTCTGCCTGCCTGATTTTTTTAAGTTTTAAATTTTTGGATATGGTAATTAAAGCGTCATCCTTTGATTTAACGGTATCGGCAATTTTAAGGAAATCGCCCCCGAAATAGGCGCAGTCCATATAATACATGATAGTTTCCTCTAAATCTATGATGCCCGAAAAATTGTGCGCGGAAAGAATGACCCTGGAATTATTGGAATGGGCGAACCTTACGAAATCGAAAACATAGTGAGGGGAAACCGCGTCAAGCTCTAAATCCACAAGGTCCATGCCGATTCCCGTAAGCGATTTAAGGAAAATAAGCCGGCCGGGGTCATATTCCGTTTTGCCGGCATCCTCTTTTTGCGGCATTAAACGGTTTTTCATATAATCTTTAGGTCTTTTGGTTCCAATCAGGCCGATGCCTTTTCCTTTAGCGTAAGAATTTATTCCCGAAATAACCCTCTCAAGGGCGATTAACCGGTGCGCGGAAAATGCCTCTTCGGCGGTTTCTTCTATAAGGTCAAACCTTACCTCGAGATATTTCGCGCCGACGCCGTAGGCATAATCTATTTCCTTGAAAAGGTGTTTAAGCTCGACGTTTCCGGCGCAAACGCATATATCGGGCTTTACCGGCTCTTCCGTCATTTATCCCCCTAATAATATATAATAATCTATTTAGGTCTATGCGCTTCGGAAGCGAGCTCTCCGCCGAGCCCCCATTCATCCTTCGGAAACTCCTCTACCGCGACCCAGACATGCTTTATGTCGAGTCCGAGGCTTTCGGAAACGGCCCTGCTAACGGACATGATGAGATTTTTTTTCTGCTCCTTTGTTCTTCCCTCAAGCATCTTGATAGATACGAACGGCACTCCGGCTCCTCCTTTAAATCTTAATACCCGTTATGATATAATAAAATGGCAAGCATTTTTTAAATATACCAATTCTTCCTTTTTTATTCAACATTTAACCTTGAAAAAATAAGGAGAAATAACATGATTGCCAAAAGAATTAATGTTTACGGCATGAACTGCGAACACTGCGCCAAGTCGGTTGACAGGGCGCTTTCGTCCCTTAAGGGGATAAGTTCCGTCGTCGTCAGCCTCGAAGGGAAGTTCGCGGACGTAACGTACGACGAAAATTTCGTCGGAATCCCCGAAATTAAAAAGGCCGTCTCAGACGCGGGTTACAGGACCGATTAAAGGCCGATTGATGAGTTCGTTCCGTTTTAAAATCGATGGAATGCACTGCGCCAATTGCGCCGCGACCATAGAAAAGTCCGTGGGCCGGCTTAAGGGGATAAAGTCGGTCTCGGTAAACTTCGCAGGGGAAACCGGCACGGCAGATTTCGACCCCCTTGTCGTCTCGAAGGAGGATATATTTGCCGCCGTAAAGGACGCCGGTTATACCCCGCTGGGCGAAGAGGCGACCGGCGCGCACGGCTCGGCCGCGGAACCCCTGCCTTGCCCCGAATCTCAGTCTCCGCCTAAATCAGCCTCGAACCGTGAGCTTATCCGTCAGATATTTTCCAATATCTTTAAAATGCCCGACTGGAAAAAGGACCTCGCGTGGGTTATTTTCACCCTTCTTATGGCCATACCCGTCGTAATAATGTCTTACGGAAACATGTTCGGCACGTCCAGAGCGGCGGTTACTCCTTCCGAAGGAATCATAATAGCCTTATTCGTTCTTGCGACCATAGTCCAGTTTACCTCCGGCCTTACATTTTACAGGGGGGCTTATTATTCACTTAAAAATTTCAGCTCCAACATGGACGTCCTTGTGTCATTAGGGATTTCCGCCGCCTATTTCTATTCCGCGGCCGCCGTATTCCTTTTTAAAGGGATCATATATTTCGACACGGCGGTTTTACTTATACTGTTCATAAGGATAGGGAAGCTGCTGGAAAAGTTTTCGAGGTCCCGCGCGGCTTCGTCTTTCAAAGCCCTCTTCAGGCTCCAGGCCAACACGGCGAACCTTATCCTCCCCGACGGCTCGGTAAAAGAGATAGACACCGGGGCCGTTAAACCCGGCAATATCCTCCTCGTTAAAAAGGGAGACAAGATTCCGGCGGACGGGGTGGTTGAAGACGGCGAAACCCTTCTCGACGAATCCATGCTCACGGGCGAGCCCATTCCCGTGGAAAAAAAGCGCGGGGACGAGGTTAAAAGCGCTACCATCAACTCCGGCGACCCCATAAAAATAAGGGCTCTAAGGGTTGGAAAGGACACCGTTTTGTCCCAGATAGTCAGAATGGTGGAGGACGCGCAGGCCGACAAGGCCCCTATTCAGCGCATAGCCGACACCGTGACGAATTACTTCGTCCCTGTTGTCGTATTGATATCGATGTTAAGTTTTATTTTGTGGGAATTCGTGTTCCATGCGGGCTTTTTATTCGCGCTTTCTGCGGCAATAGCCGTCCTTGTTATCGCCTGCCCCTGCGCCATGGGGCTCGCGACTCCCATGGCCCTTATGGTCGGAAGCGCGATAGGACTTGAAAAAGGAATACTCATTAAAAAAGCCTCGATCCTCGAGGAGACTGCAAGGCTTAACGCGATAGTGTTCGACAAGACCGGGACGATAACATACGGAAAGCCGGAGGTTGCCGGAATAATTCAGCTTTCGGACCGGACTCCGGCGGAACTTTTAAAAATCTCGGCCGCCGCGGAAGCGTTTTCCTCCCATCCCATAGCAAGGGCCATAGTCAATAAATTTCAAAACGAAAACCCGGAAATGAACATTAACGATCTCCCCTCCATTTCGGATTTCAAGGAGATAGGGGGATTCGGGCTTTCCCTGAAGATGGGCGGAATAGACGTACTTTTAGGGAAAAAAGGGCTTTTTGACCGCCCCGGAATCGAACGGGAAAGTTTCGCGAAATTTAAAACGATGGAAGAAGAATACGCCGGGAAAGGAAACACCCTAATCGGGATTGCGGTTGACAATAGAATGTCAGGGATTATCCTTATATCCGACAAGGTCAAGGAGGAAGCGCCGGAGGCGATTAAAAAAATTAAATCGATGAACATTGTCCCTTTTCTGCTTACGGGGGACAATATAAGCTCCGCGGCCGCGGTAGCCGGCCGGATAGGAATCGACAAGGAAAACATTATCGCGAACGTCCTTCCGTCCGAAAAGCTCAACGAAATCAAAAAGCTGAAAAACCGGGGCTTTAAGGTCGCCATGGTGGGAGACGGAATAAACGATGCCCCGGCGCTTGCCGCCGCGGACGTAGGAATAGCGATAGGCTCCGGGACCGACGCGGCGAGGGAGACCGGGGATATAATCCTCGTTAAAAACGACTTGAGGGATTCCTACAAATCCATCGCGCTTGGGAGAAAGACCCTTGCCAAGGTAAAGCAGAATCTTTTCTGGGCCTTTATTTTTAACGGCCTCGGCATACCCTTCGCGGCGGGACTGTTCTATCATTTTACAGGCTGGCTTCTTCCACCGGCCGCGGCGGGAGCGGCAATGGCGGTATCGAGCATAACGGTCTCGCTGAACACGGTCCTTCTCAGGGGGTTTGCCGGTAAGATGGGCAGGCTTTGAAATAATATTTTGAGGGTGATTGATTTATCAAATTTATGGGATATGCTTAAACAAAGCGGGGTTTCCATCTTAATCCGGCTTTCGTAATGTCCTCCTAACCCTCCGGGAAAACGCACACCTCCGGGGGGTTTTTATTTGCCTTCAGGCGCGGTGCCCTTTGGCGAGGGTCCGTTCTTCTTGACATTCCTTAAAATATTTATTACAATTTCATAGTATTTTTAAATCTTATTTCCCCGATAGCTCAGCCGGCAGAGCAAGTGGCTGTTAACCACTGGGTCGGCGGTTCGAATCCGTCTCGGGGAGCCAATTTTAACTGCCCTTCTATTTTAAAATTCCTGAGAATTTCGGCCTTCAAGGCGTGGATCACGACCGCAGGGAGTCATCCGTCTCGGGGAGCCAATTTTAACTGCCCTTCTATTTTAAAATTCCTGAGAATTTCGGCCTTCAAGGCGTGGATCACGACCGCAGGGAGTCATCCGTCTCGGGGAGCCAATTTTAACTGCCCTTC
>JAKAPT010000061.1 GCA_021806885.1 bacterium
TCTTTGATGGCAAGGGCGTATTCCACGCCTTTAAGTTCGTTCAAAAGAAGGTTTGATAAATTCCTGCCGTTCAGGTAATTGAATTCCTTAAATTCCCCAGGGCTTATTTTAAAATCCTGTCCGGGATTTTTAAGGTAGAAAAATGATATAAGCTTATCCTGAGGACCCTGCATGTAAAGCTGCAGCTGTGAATGCTGGTCCGTTGCCCCGACAGCCGGGACAGGCGTGGGAGAAAGCAGGTTTTTTCCCAGGCTTTCCGCGAAGAGTTGCCTGAACCACCTGGAAAATTCCCTCAGGTAATCGGTATAAGGATTTATAACAAGAATATTGCGGTTTTTTCTTTTATAAAAGAGATATATAACCGCGGCCATTGTGTAAAGCGGGTTATTTTCAAATATATTTCTATTAAGCGACTGGTCCCTGTACAAAACTGCCCCGTGAAGGAATTTTTCTATGTCAAAACCCATAACATGAGCCGGGAAAAGAGTTCCTGCCGTTACTATTGAATACCTTCCTCCTATGTTTTTAGGAATATCAAGGGTTAAAATTCCGTTTTCATCGGCGAACCTTCTTAAAAACCCGCTCTCCTTATCGGTTATGAACATCAGGTGACTTTTATAATCGGATACGGATTTTTTCAATATATCCAGAATTATGAAAAATTGGGAAACGGTCTCGATAGTATTGGCGGATTTCGATACGAAACAAAACATTGTTTTTTCAACATCTATCCCGTCAAGCTGCCTGTGCAGATGGAAAGGGTCGATGTTTTCAGAAAAAATAACATCCCTGCCCGGAATCCTCCCGACGCGCCCAAGGGCTTCCTGTAAAAATATCCCCCCAAGAGAAGAACCCCCCATTCCAAAAACAAAAAGGGTGTCTATTTTTCCAGAGAAAACCTTATCTGCCGCCCCTTTAATCTCCGTCAGGAGTCCCGTTTTGCTTATTTCATCATAAAAACCTATCTCCCGCCTCTTTCTTAGCTCATAGAGGTAATCCCTAGCCCGGGCAAGTTCAAATTTCAAGGAACGTATCTCGGATTCGTCAAGGCCGTTCCCGCCGATCGCGGATTTCAGGACAAATTTAAAATTGAATTCTATCATGAAGGTCCCCCCATGAATTAATTAAATAGATCGGACGCCATTATTCTTTATTTCCATAGTTTTGCAAGACATAAGAAAGCTCATCGGTTTTTGTTCTGAGCATGCCGTCTATCTTTAAAAGCTTTAATTCCCCTAGAACCTGGCCGCATAATTTCCCCTCGGTAATTCCCGCTTTTTTAAGATCGTCCCCGGTGAGCGAGGGCTTGACGAACCTTATCTTTGCCAGGTAATCCAGGATTCCTTCTCTTAAATAAATTCCCTTATTAATTTTATCCCATTTTTCCCTTAAAACATAATAGATGAGGCCTTCGTCGCTAAATTTTTTTAGAATTTTATATATTTCGCTTCCCTTCATATTCTTAACGAAATTCATGCTTAACCCTTCAAGGTCGCTAATTTCCCGGTTAATAAGATAAATTCTTCCTTTAACCCTGCTGTCCAGGCCAAGCCTTTTTGAAACATCATCAAATAAAGCTGGGGGAAGAGAGCATAAAAGCGCCGCCATGAAAATTATAAAAAGTTTTTGAGAACCTTTCTTCCCGAAAGAATAACGAATGGAATTCATGGAAATATTTTTAAACGCTTCTTTATTTATTCCTTCGAAAGAAAGGCATTGATGGACCGATTTAAGCGCCCCTAACTTTTTCAGCCTCTCGAAGAAAATCCAGGGAGAATTTTCGTTAAAAAAATGGTCGAATTCGCTTACTATCCTCTTTCCGGAAACGCCGTCCATGGAGTTGCCGTTCAGGGCCTCTTTCATAACGGAAAGCGTTTTCCCCGATATTCTGAAGCCGAGCCTCTGCTCGAACCTGACAGCCCTGAATATCCTGGTAGGATCGTCGTTAAAACTAAGGTCGTGGAGGATGGAAATTTTTTTATCAAGTATATCGGAAATTCCCCCGGCGGTATCCTTCAGGGAAAATAAATCCTCCGGATTAAGACTAAGGGCAATAGTATTTATTGTAAAATCGCGTCTTACGACGTCCTCGGAGAGAGTCGAACCGTTTATATTAACCGACGGAAGGGCGCCATGAGAACGGTACGACTCTGTCCTCGAGGAGGCAAAATCTATTTTTAAGGGTTTCCCGTTTACAGAAAAAACGACGGAGGAAGTTCCAAAATCCTTATGAAGTTTAATTCTTTCTATTTTAAATATACCCGGATGGTCTTTCGACAATAAGGAAGTTAATCTATGCGCGCTTCCCAGGACAATGACGTCTAAATCGAGTTCATTTTTCAGGAATATTTTTGCTTTTTTATACCTTTGGAAGGTTTTTTTATCCTTAAGGAGGGAATATAACAGGACGTCTCTTACGAAACCGCCTATTATAAAAGCTTTGAGGTCAATGGAAGAGGCGAGGGCCCCTATATTTTTTATTAGATTAAACCCTTCTTTTCCATAGCCCCGGCTTTCAAATATTTCGGGTAATAAGCGACCTATTTTGTCTTTATTTATTTTGAATTTCCCCTTCACCTTCGCCTTTATGGCCTTTTTTTGACCGGTACAGAACATAAAAATGATATATAAGGCCTATCAGGATTCCTATGATAACCGCGGAGAACACAACGATGGAAATTGGGATTTTTATGCTTTGAAGGTTTAAGAACCTGATGCTTACCTCCTTGGAATTGTATGAAGAAAATATTATGAGGACGGCGATAAATATGATTATTAA
Organism: bacterium; assembly: GCA_021806885.1. Classification (GTDB taxonomy): domain Bacteria; phylum SZUA-79; class SZUA-79; order Acidulodesulfobacterales; family Acidulodesulfobacteraceae; genus JAKAPT01. Next base: position 2,780 of record JAKAPT010000061.1, read on the forward strand.
AATAAAATTTAATGTCTTAATCATATTTAATTAAAATTTAAATTATAATTTTATTTTTTTGAAATCGCCTGTCAGCTTATTAAAAGTGTCGTCAAGGATTTCCGAAACGACCCTTAACTCGGAACATACCGTATAAAAACTGACGTCGCCTTCCCACCTCGGAATAATATGAAAGTGAAGGTGTTGTTCTATTCCCGCCCCTGCCGCCTTGCCAATGTTTAGCCCGACATTAATGGCATTGCAATGATAAACCTTTTTTAATATATCGCAGCTTAAAGAGGTAACCTTCATAATTTCTGCCCCGGATTCGTACGAAAGGCCGTTAAGTTCTTTGGTGTGCGTTTTTGGTATGACGAGGAGGTGTCCGCAGTTATAAGGAAATGTATTTAACTTGACGTAAGAATGCTTTGCTTCGAACAGCACGTATTTGTTTTCATAACATGAGCTGTCCACGCAAAAAACACATTCATCCTTAGATTTATCCCTAACCAGATAATTCATACGCCAGGGGGCATATATGTATTCCATAGTTAAAGTGAATTTCTTTAATAATTAAGGGCATCGCTGTTATATGATATAAAGCCCGTTCCCTTACCAAGAAAACTTCTTGCTCCGACGGAATCTATGAATGATTTTACTGCCCTTCTTATAACCGATCTAATCAGGTTGGGTTGTTTTTTTACTGGATAAATAATAGTGGGTGTTCCCTTTATCCCGCTGATCTTCTTCGCGACGTCTATCGCGTCGTTAAAATCTCCCAGCTTATCCACAAGGTGGTACCTGAGAGCCTGGTCCCCGGAGTATATCATACCGTTGGCAAGGCTTTTGACGTATCCCGCTTTAAGGTTTCTTCCTTTTGCGACCGCCGACACAAACTGGCCGTACACATTCATAACGACCTCCTGGAGCTTATCCCTCTGGGCGGGGGTCATCTCTTTAAACGGCGTGCCTATGTCTTTATAGGGCCCGCTCTGGATATAATTATAGGAAACCCCTATTTTTTTCATGAGCGGATATATATTAGGCATTTCCATTATAACGCCGATTGAGCCTGTCAGCGAGCCCGGTTCGGCGACGATTTCGTCCGCGGCGGAAGAGATATAATAAGCGCCGGAAGCGGCAACGGAACCCATGGAAACAATAACCTTTTTATGTTTCCTGAATTTCATGATCTCTTCATATATTGCCTGGGACGGGGCAACCTCCCCGCCAGGCGAATTGACCCTTATGATAACGGCTTTCACATAGCTGTCGTCTTTGTAGTGCTCGAGAAGAGAAATAAAGTCCGATGAGCTTGTTATAGTCCCATTAAGGTCGATTACGCCTATCGCGTAAGGAGAAGATCCCTTAACGACATTATAATTTGATTTTACCTGCAATTTAAATAAAATGAGATAAATCCCAAGACCGAATACGCCTATGAATACTATAAGAAAAAATAGCCCGCTCAAAAATGGATGTTTGCCGCTCATTGACTTTGTTCCTTATTGAGGTGAAGAAGCGAAAGGCCTATTTTCTGCTCATTTTGGTCTATCAATATTACTTCCGCGGTAATCCTGGAACCGGCTGTAATATTATGTTCCTTCAGGTATTCTTCTGGAATCTTTGAATTATGTATAAGCCCTTCAATCCCGTCTTCGAGGAAAACGAAAACGCCAAATTCGGTGATATTGGAAACCGTGCCTGTTACCGTCATTCCGACGGAATATTTATCTTTTACGTGCTCCCAGGGGCTTTCCGAAAGTTGTTTTACGCCAAGATAAACCCTCTGCCTTTCATCGTCGACGCTTAAAACCCTTGCCTTTATGATATCCCCCTTCTTAAATAAATCATGCGGATGCCTTGTTCTTTTCGACCATGAGAAATCTCCCTGCTTTACATAGGCCTCGACATTCTGATCGAGTTCTACCGATATTCCGAATTCATAAATATTTTTTACGCTGCCCTCGACTATTTCTCCAACCGGATATTTTTCTTTTATCGCTATCCACGGGCTCCCGGTCAGCCTCTTCATGCTCAGCGAAAGTTTTCTCGAATCAGGCTCTATGCCCATAATGACCACTTTTACCCTCTGTCCCTTGGTAAGCAATGCCTTCGGGTCTGTTACTTTCTTGTCCCAGCTCATCTCGGACATATGGATTAGCCCTTCAATTTCATCGTCAAGTTCTATAAACGCGCCGTAATCGGTAATATTTATTATAACGCCTTCGACTATGTCTCCTGTTTTATGCCTTTCAAGGATATTTTCCCAGGGATCTTTGAAGAGTTGCTTGTACCCGAGGGATACCCTTCCCTTTTCCTTGTCGTATTTTATTACCTTAACGTTGATTTTCTGACCGAGGCTAAGCACCGCGGACGGATGCGATATCCTTTTCCATGAAATGTCCGTGATATAAATAAGGCCGTCCATGCCGCCAAGGTCGACAAATACGCCGTAATCGGTAATATTTTTTACGATACCTTCGAGCACATCCCCTTCTTTTATATCGGTAAGGACGTTTTCTCTTAATTTCTTGATTTCGTCTTCTACGACCTTTCTCCTCGAGACAATTACATTGCAATTCTTTTTACTGACGCTTATGATTTTGAGCTCAAGTTCTTTTCCGACGTAGCTGTCAAAATCGGTAACGAGCCTGACGTCTATCTGGGAACCCGGCAAAAAAGCGGTGACCCCGTTAAGGTCTATTATCAGTCCCCCTTTCGTCTTCGCAACAACGGTTCCCTTAACAAGTTCATCGTTATTGCAGAGTTTTTCTATATCGTCCAGCACATAGACGCTCTTTGCCTTTTCCCTTGAACATATAAGGTATCCAATCCTGTCGTCGTATTGGCCGACAAAAACCTCTATCATGTCGCCTATATTAATCGAGGATATAATAGGGGCATCCCCGCCTAAAGAAAGCTCTTCCACGGAAATTACGCCGTCCGATTTGTCCCCTATGTCAACATAAACATAGGTTTCGTCCATGTTTAAAATCCTTCCCTGCCTCACGAAGCCCCTGCTGTTCATATTCTCGTACGAACCAAGAAGGATTTCGAACTCTGTCGGATTGCTCTCCGAAGACCTGTTTTTGTTGAAATGGCGCTTTCTCATAGGTATGGGTGTTACCTCCTAAAAAATAATTAATCTAATCTAACACATTTGGATAAATTAAGCAAATCATTTGCCCCTTCATGTTTCGCGGCTTTTTTAATAAAGTTTGCCACGCGTTCTATTATCCAATCGGGAGTGGAAGCCCCTGCGGTAACGCCTATCTTTTTAGCCCCCCTGAACCAGTCAGGGTCTATCTCTTTTTCCGTCTCGACATGGTAAGTATTTTTCTGTATGGCCCTGCATATATTATTCAGCTTGTTTGTATTGGAGCTGTTATGTCCTCCCACCACTATCATCACGTCAACGGACGAGGCGATTAACCTGGATTCTTCCTGTTTTATTTTTGTGGCGTCGCATATCGTGTTAAAGACCAGCACCTCGTTTTTGGCAATTTTAAAAATTTCATTAATAATGGAATTATAAAAATTCACGTCCTGGGTAGTCTGGGAGATAAGAGCAAGTTTTTCGCTAACGGGAATACCTTTAAGATCTCCCGCGCCGTTAACGATAAGATACCTTCCTTCTCTCGCGAAGCTTATAACGCTCTGGACTTCCGGGTGGTTTTTATCGCCTATCATTATCGTGAAATACCCTTCTTCGGAGGCTTTGAGCAGGTAATCCTGGGCCTGTTTAACAAACGGGCAGGTGGCGTCAAGAACCTTAAGGCCCTTCTTTCTGATTTCATCCATAACTTCGGATTTGACCCCGTGAGAGCGGATAATTACCGTTCCGCCATTATTTTCTTCAAGGGAGTGGACCGGAAATACTCCTCTTTCCTCCAGGGATTTAACCACCTGGGGGTTATGAATAATAGGGCCCAGGGTATTAAGGCCTTCCCCGGGCTTAATGGAATCGGCGGCGTTAAGCGCCATTTTAACGGCCCTTTTTACGCCGAAGCAAAACCCCGCTGAAGGGGCCACGATTATGTCAACGTTATTATTATCAGGTTTATTCGCCATGGGACGTCACACCTTTTATTATATCAAAAAATTCGGGAAATGATGTATTTACGCACCTTACATCCTTTACCGAGAAATCCGCGCCTTTAATCAAAAGTCCCAAAATGACCATGGACATGGCGATTCTGTGATCCCCAAAGGATTCCATGACAATTCTTCCTGAATTTTTAAATTTCTTTCCGTAATCCCGCGATGAAAGCGAGGGATTCCCTTCTATTTCAAAGCCGTCTTCAAATTCGTTTGCTTTGATGCCGATTTTGGTCAGATTTAAAACGATAGCCTTAATCCTGTCGGTCTCCTTCACCCTCAGTTCCTTTGCGCCCGAAACCCTGGTCGTCCCTGACGCGAAAGAAGCTATTATAGAAAATACCGGAAATTCGTCTATCATATCCGGAACAATTTCCCCCGGTACAAAGACGCCGTTAACCTCCGAGTGCCTGACCCTGATCGTGCCGGTTTTTTCGAGCTTGTTGTCTTCAATCCTGACTTCTATGTCCGCCCCCATCATCTTAAGAACCTTAAGGAGGCCGGTTCTTTTATCGTTTAAAAGAACATTTCTTATCTCTATTTCAGAACCATTAAGCAACAATCCAAGCGCTATAAAGAAAGAAGCGCTGCTGAAATCCCCGGGAACGGCGATTTCGAATGGCTCCAACTCCCGCCCTCCTTTTACCGAAAAAAT
>JAKAPT010000062.1 GCA_021806885.1 bacterium
GGGCTACCTCGGGTTCGACCCCCTCCCTTACCTGCCATAAATAAGTTTATCGAAAATTATTGCTTTAATTCCATAACTGGCGGAGAGGGAGGGAGTCGAACCCTCGATAGACTTTCATCTATACATGATTTCCAGTCATGCTCCTTCGGCCTCTCGGACACCTCTCCTTAAAAAAAAGAAAAAAAGACATTACTTTTTGACCATTAATTATAACACTTGAAAGTTATTAATACAAGGATTTACAAAACTGGTAAGTATGTTCGTACCCATCTACCATCTCCTTAATTTTTCTATTGACAATAATATTTATTTTTTGATAATATAGTAAATGTAATTCTTTTCTCCATTTTCCCGCAGTATATGCCGAATATATTGCGGGTTTTTTTATTTTGGGGTGTATAATCATATGAAAACCTGCCTTCCCGGAAAAATAGCCGCCATAGAGGAAATCAAAAAAGAGCTGTCCAGGCCTGCGAACAGGAATAAAAAAGTCGTTTTTACCAACGGTTGCTTCGATATAATCCATGCGGGCCACATCGCCTATTTAAACGAGGCCGGGAAACTCGGAGATATTCTTATAGTAGGGTTAAACTCGGACAGGTCCGTAAAAAGGCTTAAAGGGGAGGGGAGGCCCGTGGTCGGGGAAAAAGACAGGGCGTATATCCTTTCCAATTTAAAGCCCGTGGATTACGTGATAATATTCGACGAAGATACCCCGTATCATTTAATAAAGGCGTTAAAGCCGGATTTCCTTGTGAAGGGCGGGGACTACAGGGGCAAGGATATCGCCGGCAGGGATTTAGTGGAAGCATCCGGCGGAAGGGTGGTATTAATAGACACGGTCGAGGGAAAATCTACTACAGGCCTTATGGAGAAAATCGGGAAATTGAAAAAAAATCCATGAAGAATTTTACCCTGGATATCCTATCGGGAATTCCCGCGGTAAACAGGTTTTATTCCGGTATAGGAACTATTTTTATGCTCCACAGGGTTTGTCCGTCCGAGCCCGGAAAGTTCAAGCCCAACGATGGAATGAGGGTTTCCCCCGAATTTCTCGAGAGATTCATCACGGAGGCGCGTTCAAAGCAGTATGATTTTATAGGCATTGACAGGCTTGTCGAGATACTCGAAAACGGGGAAGAAGCAAAAAAACAAATCGTACTTACCGTTGACGACGGTTACAGGGATATTTACGAAATAGCCTGTCCGATATTCAGAAAGCACAACGTTCCTTTTACCGTTTACGTTACGACTTCATTTCCCGAAAGGACGGCCTTGTTGTGGTGGTACGCACTGGAGGATCTGATTGCCCGGAACGATGAAATTTTTCTTGGGGACGGGCGGATATTTTCCTGCGGGACCGAAAACGATAAAATAAATTCTTTTATAAAAATTAGGGAAATTATTATTCGGCTGGGGGGCGGCAGAGGGTTTAAAAACGGATTAGGCGAAATTTTCAAGAACTATCAAATAGACTGGCGGGGGAAATGCGACGAACTGGCCCTGGACTGGGGGCATATTAAAGAACTCTCGAAAAACCCTCTTGCTACAATAGGTTCCCACACAAAAAACCACTACGTCCTTAAAACCCTTGCCTATGAGGAAGCCCTTGAAGAGATGTCCGGCGGCAATGAGATTCTTGAATTAAAAACCGGCAAAAAAGTAAACCATTTTTCTTTTCCATTCGGAGGAAGGGATGCGGTAGGCGGGAGGGAAATCGAGATAACCGGAAAAACCGGAATTAAAACCGCCCTGACCACCCTGAGAGGGAACATACACAGGGAACACTCAAGCCTCCTGCGGTCTTTGCCAAGGGTTCCGCTTACCGAAAATTTTAAAATAGAATGGATTGGAAGGCCTAAAAGAAAAAAAATTCCGATAGTTTGAGGGTTATGGAAAATCTTTATGATTCGCCGCTGGTCAGCGTTATTATACCGGTCTTTAATACCGAAAAGTATGTCGCCCGGGCGATAGAGAGCTTAATTGACCAGACCTATAAGAATATAGAGCTTCTCGTTATAAATGACGGCTCCACGGATAATTCCCATGACGAAATTATGCGCCTGGCTGATAAAGCGAAGAAAAGATTTAGACGCTTTTGTTATAGAAGAAGGAAAAATTCCGGCCAGGCGGCGGCAATGAACGAAGGGCTGGAATGGGCGGAAGGAAAATATTTTTCGAGTATGGATTCTGACGATATATTTTGCAAGCCCGCGTTAGAAGAGCTTGTGCTTGCCTTCGAAGGCCTTGGCGATAAATATGCCGCGGTTTTCGGCGACGCTTTTTTTATCGGCAAAAATGGTGAAAAAATCTATGTCCGCAAGGATTACTCGCCGGCAAACAAGGAAAACGGGTTCGGTTCTTTCCTGGAATTTCACACGGCGGGAAGAAATATCGATTATACAAACGAAAGAGTATTCGGTTCATACGAAACGCTTTTGTCGGGAAATTATCTTCCCAACAATTGCCGTATCCTGAAAACCGGAATACTTAAAAAAACGGTTGGGTGGACAAACGGGTGTTTAGCCCAGGACTGGGGAATGTGGCTAAACCTGTCTAAGGAATATAAATTTCTTTTTATCGATAAACCGCTGAGTTTATACAGAATTCATGGCGCTAACGTTACGATACTGCAAAAAAAGAAAATTGTTTACGATTCTATCGATTTTATAAAAAGAAATAAAGATTTTGCCTTTAAAAGCGGTTTAAACGGGGTTTATTACGAAACATATGTAAGATTGAGCGCAAGATTGATGTCGTATAGCCTCAAAGATTTTTTATCCGTTGTTTTTAAGAACATGTTCGATTTTCATTTTATTAAGACATTTTTCAAATTAGCTATCCATAAATATTTAAAAATTTTAAAGGGAAGAAACCCTGTGAGACCTCTGAAGGAACCGGAAAAACTTTTAAATTAACCGGCCCCCGAATGAATCCCCGGGTAATTTTTGCTCCCCCCCGTTTAATATTCCTTGTCCGTCCACATTTCCTTCTTAAACCTGACCGACTTGTTCCTCCCGGTTTCCTTGGCGTTATAGAGGGCGACGTCGGAGTATTTTACCGCCTGCCAGAATTTGCTGGAATCCGGCGGAAATTCGCAAACCCCGATACTTATCGTTTTCTTTATCACTATTCCGCCCGAAAGCTCAACCTCCAGCGATTCCACGGCTTTCCTGATTTTTTCGGCTATAATTATTCCCTCGCCTTCCTTAATATCCATAAGGAGAACGAGGAACTCCTCCCCGCCGAACCTGACCGCGATATCCGATTCCCTTATATTTTTCTTTATTTCTTTCGCCACGTTGCTCAAGACTTTATCTCCGTTATCATGCCCGTACCTGTCGTTTACCTGCTTAAAAAGGTCTATATCGGCCATGAGAACCCCAAGGACGCTTCCTCTCCTGTTTATCCCGGCCACGATGCCGTCCGCGGCCTCCTCGAGGAAACGACGATTATGCAGGGACGTAAGTGTGTCTATTATCGATTGCTCTTTTAAAAGCTCATTCAACACCCTTGATTCTATGACGGGGGAGGCTTCGCTCAGGTATCCTTTTATATAAGGTACCATCATGTGAACAAAATCCGCCACGTCGTCGTCGAATACAAGGTTAAGAACCGCCCCGACCTGCCCCCTCATGTATATTGGAATGCAGTAATAATTATGCGTGTCCTCGCAGAACGCAAAGCTCGGACAAATACAGTGAAAATCCGCCGAGTCGACATCCATACCGGTTCTTTTGGCCCTGCAGAGGTCGGCGTCTTCGATTATCCCCTTTATACACCACATATCGTTTTCGCCGAGAAGATTTTTCTTGGCGCCAAGGGCAAAAATCCCTATCTTGTTATTATTTTTAACCTCGTAAATGGTATAGTTGTCGAAGGCCATATATTCTTTTATGATAAATTCTATTCTTTTCAGAATCTCGTTCCTTGTCCTGTCTTTTTCTATAACCTTTTTAAAATTATATATTCTTACAAGCTCACCGATAATTTTGATGGTGTCGGTGAGATAATTTTCCGTTTTCATAACGCTGTATCCGATTAACGACGAAACTTTCGATTCGATGTCGGAGAGGATTTTCTTAAGATCCTTTGCGGTCTGGTTAAGGGTTTTGGCGACATCCCCGGCTTCGTCCGCGGGCAGGTTATTCTCGTTTAAAATCGAATTGTCTATGTCCCCTTCTTTTATTTTTTCAAGGCTGATTTCGATTTTCCTGAATAAATTGATATATGGATTTAAAAACCTGAAGAAAAGAAGGACGAGAATAATTAAAAATGTCAGGAATATTACTGAAGTCCATGACACGATTCGCAGGGTCGCGGTCCTCACCCCGGTAAGATTCATTCTAAGGCTTATGGCGCCCAGGACGGTTCCCGAAGGGACATGATGGCACGCAAGGCAGTCCACCGCCCCCGTGCTTTGCGCTTTATAGGGGATTATAACCCTGTAGGAGACGGAGCCAGGGGTTTCGCTTACATTTTCGTAAACCTTTCCGGTAGAGAGCACGTATTTTTCATTATCGGTGGCCGGAATTTCGTTTTTAAATCCCGGCCCAAACTGTTTGTTAACCGAGCCGCTTCTTATAATCCTTATTTTGCTTATGTCGACGGATTTAACGGTTTTTTGAAGCCTGTCGATAAAAAGCGCCCTTTCGTTTATTACTCCCATAACCATGAGGGATGTGAGGCTGTCCCTTACCGTTTTCGCGACGGTATTCGCCCTCGTCTTGGCCTCGTAAAGGGATTCCTGCCTGAAACCGAACGCGAAAATCAGGTCGATCAGGATAAATAAAACGATGAGAATGGCTAAAATCTTTATTATTATCCTTGTCTTAAGGGATTTAATCCTGAATCTGTTTTTCATAAATTTATACGGAATGAGTATTATAAAAGGTTCGGCTTTTCTTTTTTTAAATTAAACTACATATAATTGTAATTAACAAGTGAAAAATAAAAAAATTTTAATAATCGTTTGAATTTCAGAAAATAGATCCAGGAATATGTTAAAATAATTAACAAGAAATCGTTGCAATAGAGGAGGGGAGACCTGATGTGCAGGATGATAGCGGTAATGTCTAAAAATGAAACCGGTTTCAAGTATTTCATCGAGGAAAGGGAGAAAGGAGGCGCTTTCCATAGCCTCAAAATACAGTCCAAAAAGGCATACGACGGATGCAGGGACGGCGGACACAAAGACGGTTTCGGGGTATATTCCCTCTCGTTAGATCCCGCTAATCCAGGCAATCCCTTGCGCGAATCCCTTTTTAAAAAGGGTACTCCCGTAACCGAAACTCCGGCGCTTTCGCAAAGGCTTGAATATTTAAAGGGTAATTTAATGATTTCGCATATAAGGCTTGCCTCCGCGGGAAAAGGGGAGATTGACGATATACACGCCCATCCATACGCGGACCGGAGGTTTATTTCCACGAAAGGGATAAAGGATGAAACCGACTGGGAAAACGATATAACCCCTTTTTCGGGATTTGTTATGGCTCATAACGGGACGATATATGACATGGGAGATGAATCCATGACCGACTCCCAGGCATTTTTGAACCTTATATCGGAAAGATTTAATAATGGAATAGATTTTACCGAATTTAAAAAATTTATCTCTTTGATTGCCGAAAGGCACAGTTTCACGGCGTTAAACATTTTATTGAAAGACCCGAACAACGACCTTTACGCCCTAAGGCTCGCTAAATCCAAAAAGAAAGGGGAGGATCCGGACAATCAGCCGAGGCTCGCGTATTATTCCATGTATTACATGAAAGATGAAAATCTTGGGAGGGTTATCGTGGCCTCGGAACCCGTGGATTCCGACCGCCGGTGGAAATGCGTCGACAATTATACGCTTCTAAAAATAAATAAGGACCTGAATATTGAAATAGCCGAAATTTTATGAACCGAATCAAATCTCAGCGTAGGTCTGCAAAACGAGGTTCAGCGGTTACCCACTTCGTTTCAGTGAAAGTTCAAGATTTTCTTCCAGTTGTATCTTTAACCATTTTTATTGCCGCTTTATTTATCCTTCCGGCAACCAGCCGTGCCTCTCAGGGCAATTCAAACGGCGGAGAATTAAAAATCCTCATCCGGAAGGCCTATGCGCAGAGGCAGGAGCTATTGGAGGCCTCCGTCTCAAAAACCGTTAATCTCAATATTCCGGAAACCGAGGCCCTTTACTATAATATCACCTATTCAAATTTATTTAATGCAGGGACAGCCGTTCTTTCAGCAGTGCCGGGGTTTCTCGGCAAAAAAAGGGTCGTAATTTTAAAAGCCGAAGCTAAAAGCGCCAGCTGGCTTGATTTCCTTTACTACGTCAATGACAATACCACCAGTTTTTTTTCCATGAAAAGGTTATATCCCTATTTCCAGATAATGACAAGGCATGAAGGAATACACAACGATTTTATGGAAGAAAAATTAAACTTAAACATTAATAATAGTAAGTTATCTAATGGAAATTACGGGAAAACTGTCTCATCAAAAATAAAAAACAAGGATTTTTTGAAATCCTTTAATGAGTACATGGAGTATAGTTCGGTGGCTCTTATGAAGGACAGGGTAAATATCCCTTTCAGGGCATATGTATCTTTTATATATTCCCAGGACAGCCTGAGCGCCATGTATTATCTCAGGATGTTTCCGCTGGAAAATGGAAAGGATTATTACGTACCCGTATTCAACCATACCAAAAGGTACATAGTCCTCATTAAGGCAAGGGGATACTATAATGTTTCCACGCCGGCCGGTAAATTTTACTGCATCAGGTTAAAGGCCTATTTAAATTTCAACGGAGTGTTTTCCCATAAGGGGAAGCTTTCAATATACGTAAGCGAAGGCCCAAGGCATACCCCAGTTTATCTTAAGACTCGCGTCCCGATAGGGTTCGTATCGGCCATCCTCGTTAAAAGGGCATATTAGTTTACATAATGTTCCTTATGGGACATGAATAAAGAAAAAGAACCGTATGTTAAACCATCCAATTGTGAAACTCGAATTTTTTATCGGGAACGACGGATTCGAAATATCCGATGACGGGCAGCCGCTCTATCTCGACTAAAGGATTGTCCTTAAGGGTCAGAATAGAATAAAAATCTATGGTCGTTAATGGATTTATATTTAATAAATTAAGTGGAATTGAAATCTCTAGCACGTTTTTAAAAAATATCGATATCAGGTTTATGGGGTTGTTGTCCGTGTTTACCTTTATATCCACGGCTCCCTTATGGGGAGTTGTCAAAGACCCGGATATTTTAATAAACCCGTCGTCATCCTTACCGTCGAAGTTTATTTCCAGGGCATACCCTGCAGGGTTTATAAAGTCTATTCTCAACATCTTGCTTTCGATATCTATAAACCCCGTTTTTAAAATATCGTACCTTATAAACAGCGTTGATTCATTAAAACCAAAATAAAAAGACTTTATAAGCCTCCTGGTGTGAGCCATAGTTTTTCCGGCGGCGGTTTTTGGAAA
>JAKAPT010000012.1 GCA_021806885.1 bacterium
AGAATTTTTAAGCCTGTAAATGCTTGCCATTACTGTATTACCCCGTTTTGAAAAGTATAGTAATAGTATAGTAAAACAATGTCATTTCTATACATATTTATACATTTTTTTGCATACTTACGTCAAGAGGAAAATCCGAGGAAAGGCTTATTTATTGCGGTTTTAATTGGTTGCGGGGACAGGATTTGAACCTGCGACCTTTGGGTTATGAGCCCAACGAGCTACCAGACTGCTCCACCCCGCGATAATTTAATTATTATAATAAATTGCCGGCGGAAAAACAAGGCAAATCTTTGACGGACCGCCGAACTGCCTGTTAAATCCTTTTATAATCGTCCTCAATCCTTAAAATATCGTCCTCCTTGAGATATTTTCCTACCTGCGCTTCAATCAAAACCAGGGGTATCCCGCCGGGATTTTCAAGGCGGTGAGCGGACCCTATCGGAATGTAGGTGGATTCGTTTGCCTTAAGGAGCATCCTTGAGCCGTCTATGGTTACAAGGGCGGTCCCGCTTGTAACTACCCAGTGTTCGGACCTGTGAAAGTGCTTTTGCAGGGAGAGCCTCGCGCCGGATTTTACGACTATTTTTTTTATCTTGTAAAGGTCGGATTCAAGTAAAACAGTGTATAAGCCCCACGGCCTGTGAACCGTAAGGTGATACGACTGAAGGTCGGAATTTTTATTCTTTAATTCCTCGACAATCTTTTTTACTCCCTGGGAAGACCCCTTTTTAGCTATTAAGAGCGCGTCGGCGGTATCTATGACTATAAGATCGGTTATATCGATTGTGGCTATCATCCTGCCGCTACCCATAATGAGGTTATTCCTTGAATTTATATTGATACTCCCTTCGGAAGAAGCGTTATTATTTTCGTCCTTTGGAAACTCATTGTAAATAGCGTCAAAGCTGCCCAGATCCGACCATCCTATATCTGCGGGAATTACCTTTACCATGGGAGTTTTTTCGAGTAGGCCGAAATCGATGGATATTTCCTCGATTTTAATCATGTCCTCTTCCCGTACCCTCACCATAAAATCATCCTTTTTCGCGTTTTCATAGGCTTTTCCGGAAGTCGAATAAATTGACGGGTTATATTTTTTAAGCTGCCCTAGCAACTTCTCGGGCCTGAAAACAAACATGCCGCTGTTCCATAAAAACTTACCGGACTTAATATAATCCATAGCCGTTTCCGGGTCGGGCTTCTCTTTGAAGGAAAGAACGTTAAAGGCCTCCGGCGTACCTGAAAAGGCTGTTTGAGGATTTTTCGCGTCAGCTTCTATATAACCAAAACCCGTTTCGGGATAAGACGGTCTTATGCCGAACATGACGATAAAGCCTTCTTCTGCAGCTTTTTCCGCGGCCTTTAACGATATTTTGTAATTTTCGGAATTTTTTATAAGCTGATCCGACGGCGTTACAAAAAACATTCCTTTGCCATCGAAGCATGAAATGGCGATAGCGGCCGCGGTGTTCCTGGGAAGAGGCTCAAGAATAAACCTGAAATTCTTAACGCCGATCTCTTCGAGCTGGTCGAGGGCGATAAAATACTGGTCCTTGCTCGTGACTATCAGGAAGTCGTCGCATAAGCCCCTGTTACGCAAAACGGTCAGTTGAAAGAGGGACATGCCGTCAACCATTTTATAAAACTGCTTGGGGTAATATGTCCTTGAAATTGGCCATAGCCTTGTTCCGCTTCCGCCACATAAAATGACGTTAGTCATTTGGATTTACCTTCCTATTGAAAAATAATGAAACCCCATTTCCTTCATTTTTTTTGGAATATATATATTTCTTCCGTCAAATATCGACTTATCGCTGAGGGAATTTTTCATTTTATCAAAATCCGGCGTCCTGAAATCGTTCCATTCCGTCGCGATGACAAGGGCATCGGCGCCTTTCAGCGCGTCGTACATATCCTTCGCGTACTCTATCCGGGGAAAGACCTTTTTTGTGTTTTTCATGGCAGCGGGGTCGTAAGCCCTTATTTTAGCCCCGTAAGAAAGAAGCTTGGAGATGATTACAAGGGATGGCGCCTCCCTTATGTCGTCCGTCTTTGGCTTAAAAGACAGCCCCCAGACGGCAAAAGTTTTGTTCTTGATATTAGATTTAAAATGCTTCAGGATAAAGCTTAAAAGCACCTCTTTCTGGGAGGAGTTAACCTCGTCCGCGGCCTTAAGAAGCTTAAAATCGTACCCCTTGCCTTTTGCCGTCTTGTAAAGGGCCTTTACGTCTTTCGGAAAACAGCTCCCGCCGTAACCTATTCCGGGGAACAGGAATGATTTTCCAATCCTTTTGTCGGAACCTATGCCTATCCTTATATTGTCGACATTGGCGCCGGTAAGGGAACAGAGGTTCGCGAGCTCGTTCATGAACGTAATCCTCACGGCAAGCATCGAATTGGCCGCGTACTTGGAGAGTTCGGAAGAGTTTGTGTCCATAAAATATATAGGGGCTCCGGTTCTAACAAAGGGTTCGTAAATCCCATCCATGACCTCTTTCGCTTTCAGATGGGTCCCTTTTTTGTTTATCCCTATGATTATCCTGTCCGGACGCTGGAAGTCTTCTATGGCTGTTCCTTCTTTTAGAAATTCCGGGTTGGAAACGACATCGAAATCGTGAGATTTCTTTCCTATTATATTCTCCACCTGAATACATGTGCCGACGGGAACCGTGCTTTTAACCACAACGACTTTATAACGGTCGATAGAGGAAGCGATTTTATTCGCGACTTCAAAAATATTGGACAAATCGGCCTCCCCGTCATCCATGGGCGGAGTTCCGACGGCTATAAAAACCACATCTGTTTTTTTAACCGCTGAACTCAGGCCGGAGGTAAAGAAAAGTCTCCCGTTTTTAACGTTTTTATCTACTATTTCTTCGAGTCCCGGCTCATAAATGGGAATTTCTCCCTTATTGAGCATTTTAATCTTATTCTCGTCGTTGTCGACGCAATAAACGGTATTGCCTGAATCTGCGAGGCAAACCCCCGTCACAAGGCCGACATAACCGGTTCCGATTACGGAAATGTTCATTTTTCACCCTTGAAAAACTTCAATAAATAAAATTTAGTGGTAAAATTATTGTAAAATCTATTATATATCAACAGCCCCTTAAAATTCAAAAATTCTTAAAATTAACCTTGACACAAAAAATAAAGTAATATATATTATATAGTAATAATTATCATAATTACAAAACAAATAAACTTAATGGAGGGTTTTATGTGTGAAGAATGGGAAGAAATTGAAATGGCGGAAATCGGCAAACCCGTCCCGTCCTTTGGAGAAATGAATACTTTTGAGCCCAAAACCGGCGGCTTCGGAAAATTTAGCCTTGAGCAGGCAAAGGAAGCAGGGGTATGGACTGTCCTTGTATTTTATCCGGCCGACTACACCTTCGTTTGTCCCACCGAATTAAGCGATTACGGCGATAAAGAGGCTCACCTTGAAAAAATAGGGGCAAGGGTTGTTTCGGTAAGCACGGATACCCATTTTGTCCATATGGCCTGGCACAGGGACGAAAAGATGCTTGAAAACGTGAAATTTACCATGGCATCCGACGCGACGGGCAGGGTTTCGAGGATTTTTGGGGTTTACGACGAAGACAGCGGGCTCGCGCTGAGGGGAACTTTTATTATTAATCCGGCTGGTATCCTGGTCGCTTCTGAGGTTAATTTCTATAATGTCGGAAGAAACGCGGATGAACTGGTTAGAAAGGTCGAGGCAAACATCCATGTAACGCTGAATCCGGAAGAGGTATGCCCAGCGAAATGGCATAAAGGGGAAAAGACGCTTAAACCGGGACCCTCGGTCGTGGGTAAGGTTTATGAGGCCCTTAAAAAGTAATTGTGAATTACTCTCCATTAAAAAGGGGTGCGTTCCCGGCGATATGGTCATAAAATAGGGGCGGAATAAATTGCGCCCCTATTTTTACTTTATCTTGCTTACTGTTTTATTTTAGAGGTTATGTCGTAAACCCTTTTATAGGCCTCTTCGACGCCGCCAAGATCCCTTCTGAACCTGTCCTTGTCAACCTTTTCAAGCGTAACCTTGTCCCAGAGCCTCATAGTGTCGGGCGTAATCTCATCCGCCAAAACGACGTCCCCTTTAAGAAGTCCAAACTCAAGTTTATAATCTACAAGGATAAGGCCGTTGCCGTCAAAAAAATCCTTAAGGACATCGTTTACCTTAAGGGCAATTTGTTTCGCCTTTTCCACGTCGGCCGGGTTTCCGAGGTCAAACGCCCCTATGTAGGTTTCATTTATCATCGGGTCTCCAAGCTCGTCGCTTTTAAAATATATCTCGACAACCGGCGATAGAAGTTTAATCCCTTCTTCAACGTCCATTTTTTTTGCAAGGCTTCCCGCCGCGACGTTTCTGACAACAAGCTCTACGGGAAGCATCTTCAGGCGGTAAACGAGCATTTCCTTTCCCGAAAGTTTTTCGATAAAATGACTTTCGATGCCCTTTTCCTTTAAAAGCGTGAAAATAGAGGAAGATATGGAATTGTTATACTCCCCTTTGCGGAGGATGGTCCCTTTCTTTTTCCCGTTATATGCCGTCGCGTCGTCCTTAAAATATGCTATTATCCTTTCGTCGTCTCCGGGAATGGAATAGAGGATTTTTGCTTTACCCTCGTAGATCTTCTTAAGCCCTTTCTCGTCGGAAGTGCTCCTCATATTTACCCCCTTTTCTTAATTAACCTGGCAAACATTTTATTCTAAAAACAATTTTAAATCAATAAAAATAATGTTAAAATGTACGGGTTAGAGGCAATATAATTTAAATTTTCACAATGAAAAATAACAGGATATTAGTATACGCCTTAATAATTTCTTTCGTCGTCCACTCAGCCCTTATCTTTCTTTTGTTTCATCCGGAAAAACGGGAAAAGAAGGCCAGAAAATATACGAGGCCTATCCTGGTAGAGCCTTATCAATTTATGAAAAACCTGGAAAAGTTTAAGGCTCCCAGGCCAAAATACGCCAGTATAGTGCCTCATTCTGCGAAAAGGAATACAAGACTTAACGCCCCTCCATCGTACAGGTCTGCTTCCGCTTCGAGTTTTACGCCTCCAGCGCCATTTAAAAGAACACACGCCTTCAGGAATAATAATATTGTTAACTCATTCAACTATAAAAGGGTGATGTCAAATTCACACGTCTTTTCAACAACGACCAGGAGCGTTCAAAAACCTACCCCCAGGCTGAGCAATATTTTCCCCATGGGCGGCGCATTTTTAAATTCCGCTCCAAATCCAGGTACGGGCGGCATAAAAAATCCCTCCGAAGGGATAAAAACGGCCACCGTGAACCTCAATACCACTACTATTAAATACGCCTCTTATCTTTTGCACGTAAAAAACAAAATAGAAAATGTCTGGGAATACCCCACCTCAGCCAGAAAAAGAGGCCTTTCCGGAATCCTTGTAATAGAATTCACTATAAATCAGGACGGCTCAATTTACAGGGTATCCGTTTTAAAGTCTTCGGGGCATAAGGTTTTAGACAAGGCCGCGGTCCAGGCTATATATGACGGCTCCAGATACAATCCTTTTCCGGATTACTGGACAATAAAAAGGTTAAATATTATAGGGACTTTTATTTACAGGCTTTATAACTTTTATGTTTACTGAGGATTTACTGAATTCTCATGACGTAGGGCTTAACATTAAATTTTTTTGCCAATATCCCCTTAATGGATTTTAAACCCTTAGTTGAGGAAAACTTTCCCACCCTGACTAATTGATAGGTTTTATAGGGAACTATATACGCAATAAAACCCATGGAATCAATCTCGCCGGCAATTTTTTTAGCTTTAGAATAAGAGGAAAATGCGGCAACCTGTATAGTATAAAATGTTTTTGCCGGGGTAGAAGAAGTTTTTGACCTGGCAATAGCGGGGGCGTGTTTTTTTGCTAGCTTGTTTATTGCCGGGGTAGAGGCTATGGGCGGGGCGGAAGGAGCGTTCCCAGTATTAATACTGCTTGTTAGAGCGCTTTCCTGTTTTAACGAAGATTCGCTGATAACGCCTTCCCGGGATTTCAGGGGCGAAAGCCTCCTTCCGGTATAAACGCCGGCAGCAAACACTATTATAAGGATAACCAGGTATATTAAAAAAGAAATGGGTTTTCTGTTTTTCAATCAATGTATCCCATTGTTTTTATTATAAGTGATTAAAGATATTAATTCATCTAAGCTTGAAATTGCAAGGGTTACGTCTCTGGCAAAATCCGGGCAGTTAAATATCTCCACCGGGGAGAAACTGTATTTCTTGTTGCACAACGCCCTCCAGGCGCATACCGAACATAAAATTATATTTTCTTCCATGATCTCTTTAACCCCATCACATATATTTGCCGATAAGGATATTATATCATACCGGCGTGGCTTTTAATATTATCTGTGCAAAGAAAAAATAACTTAAATTGTTTTTTTATGAAACACTGTATGCTAAAATATATACGTTATCATAACTAATACTTAAAGACAAGGAGTCTTATTGGCAAACGAACTCATAATCAGCAAGGACGAATACGAAACAAGAATTGCCCTTCTCGAAAACAACAGGCTTGAGGAATTCTATACAGAAAGGAAATCCGAGGTTCCCAAGCATGGAAGCATATACAAGGGAAAGGTGATGCAGGTTCTCCCGGGAATCCAGGCGTCGTTCATAGACATAGGATGGGAAAAGTCCGCTTTCCTCTATGCGGGTGATTTTTACGAAATAAACGGGGAAAGCTATGATTTCTCCGATGGGGAAGGAGAAGAAGGACCGAGGGAGGAAAACCACAATGTCGCGGGGGAAGCCCTTTTGGTTGAAAAAGGGGGCAGGAAGAAAAAAAAGCGCCGTGGAGGTTTGCAGGATATATCCAGGCTTCTGAAAAAGGGACAAGAAATACTGGTGCAGATAGAAAAGGTGCCCGTAAAAACAAAAGGCGCCCGGGTTACAAGCCACATTTCGCTGCCGGGCAGGTTCCTGGTTTACACCCCAACCTCGCGCTCTATCGGAATTTCAAGGAAGATAAGAAGCGATGAAGAGAAAAAAAGACTTAAAAGAGCTGTCGTAAAATACGGGGGCAAAAATTCCGGTTTTATAATAAGAACGGCGGCGGAAGGCGCCTCCGAAATGGATATAGAACGGGACATAATTTTTTTAACAAACCTGTGGAACAATATATATAAGAGCCAGCTAAACGCTAAGGCGCCGAGGCTTATATTCCAGGATATAAGCCTGTCCCAGCGTGTCTTGAGAGACCTCCTCAACGAAAACATCGATAAAATATATATCGATGACAGGGAAGAATTCGAAATGATAAATGAATTTCTCTCAATTCAGTCCCCGGAATACCGTCAAAGGCTGGAATTATACGAAGGAGACTCTCCCGTCTTCGAAAACTTCGGGGTTGAAAAAGAAATATTCAAATCGCTTAACAAGAAGGTATGGCTTAAATCCGGCGGATATATCGTAATAGACCACACGGAGGCCCTGACCGCGGTAGATGTCAACACTGGAAAATTCGTGGGGAAGAAAAACCTTGAGGACACCGTTCTAAAAACCAATCTTGAAGCGGCTAAAGAGATAGCTCATCAGTTAAAACTCAGGAATATCGGCGGAATCATAGTAATAGATTTTATCGACATGATTAAAGAAATAAACAAGGAAAAGGTTTTTAAGGGGCTTGAAACAGCTCTCAAAAGCGACAGGGTAAAAACCACCATTAATAAGATTACAGAGCTTGGCCTCGTGGAAATGACACGTAAACGCACGGGAAACAGCCTGTCGGCAACCTTCCTTGACCAGTGCCCCATGTGCGAGGGACTTGGAATGATAAAGTCCGCCAGGACTATATGTTTCGAAATTTACAGAAGGGTCCTCGCTTATTCCAGGAATAGCAAGGCAAAAAAAATTACGCTTAAGGTTCACCCGACGATAATGAATAAACTTTACGAGGAAGAAGACGAGATAAGAGTCCTTGAAAAAAAGATAAACAAGAAACTGTCAATTAAAATGCAGGACAGCTTTTATCCCGAATATTTTGAAATTTCTTAATTGCTTTTTCCTGCGTTTCCGGAGGTTTTTTTAGGGATAAATTTAAAGACGAGCTCCCCTTTTTTTACCATGTTAAGTTTTTCCCTGGCAAGGCTCGATATATACTGTTTGTTGTTCTTAAGCTCCTTTATTTCCATTTCTATTTTTTTGTTTTTCTGCTTCACCGCCGTAATTTCTTCTTTAATCCCCTGCTCCCTGGATTTAAGCTCGTAAACGTTTATCACCCCCCAGACGCTGAAAACAAAAAAGAAGAATATAACCGCTACAAGGACAAAACCCTTACTCAAGGTCTTGTTAAGGATTCTCGAAAAAAGAAATGACGGATTAAGATTTCTTTCCTTTTTTAATTTCATCCCTGAAATACTTCCTCACTCTTAAAGGGGCGCAAAAATCGCCGCACATGCTGCATCCGGCGATATCACCCTTGTTTTTTAATTTAAATAACGACTCAGAATATCCAGGGTCTATCGAATATTTAAACTGGGCCTGCCAGTCTATGTCCCTTCTTGCCTTAGATATATTTAAATCGTCGCCAGTTCTCTTAAGCTTTATCATGTCCCCTATATGAGCGGCTATTTTCGCAGCCTTAACGCCCGCGGCCACATCGTCTTCGGAGGGAAGCCCAAGATGCTCCGACGGGGTGACGTAACACAGGAAATCCGCCCCGAACGAAGAGGAAAGTGCTCCTCCTATCGCCGAAGAAATATGATCGTAGCCTGCGGCTACGTCGGTAACGAGCGGCCCTAACACATAAAACGGGGCTTCACCGGACATCCTTTTTTGAACTTTAACGTTTGCCTCAATCTCGTCTATCGGTATATGCCCAGGCCCTTCGACTATGGTTTGAACGCCGTAATCCCTCGCGATATCGCAGAGCTCGCAGTTGATTATAAGTTCCTGCATATACGCCCTGTCAAACGAATCCGCCGTAGCGCCGGCCCTTAGCCCGTTCCCGAGGCTTAAAACCGTGTCGTATTTTTTTAGTATCTTTATTACCTCGTCAAATCTTTCATACAGCGGGTTTTCCTTCTTGTTTTCTATCATCCATGCTATCATGTACGCCCCGCCTTTGGAAACAAGGCCCGCATACCTGTAGGATTGCTTCCTTAACCTTTCCAATGACATTAAATTGAGACCAGAATGTATCGCCATAAAGGATATGCCGTCCCTGCATTGTTTTTCTATAACCTCGAAGACAAGATCTTCGGGCATCTTAACGGGGTCTTTATATTTGTCTATGGCCTCCCTGAAAGCCTGGTATAATGGAACGGTTCCCACCGGAAGGCTCGTAACGGAAAGCACGTCCCTTCTTATCCGGTCTAAATCGCCGCCCACGCTTAACTCCATAAGCGTATCTGCCCCGCCTTTTTCCGCGATTTCCGCTTTAGAGAGCTCTTCTTTTAAATCAACGTGATTTGTGGATGTGCCTATGCTCGCGTTAATCTTTGTGGTAAGCCCGAGACCGATTCCAACATGTTTATCCCCGGCCTTATTGTGAAGTATGACCGCCTTGCCGTCTTTAATATTCCCCGAAAGGGTTTCCCTTGATATATTTTCCCTCTTTAAAACGTATTCCATACCCGCCGTGAAGATGCCTTCGGCCGCGCTTTCTTTTTCAGTCATCGAATAAACACCCCATTATTGTTTTGTTTCCATTGTTTATAAATTTCTTGCGCTTCTTACGATATTTTCAGCCACCTGTTTGTTGGAAAAAAAAGAAAGGTGGACATAGCTTCCTACGGCATTGAGGCTCGTATACCCCCCGGGCAAAAAAACCCCGGGAGCGGCAGGATTCTCATATTTGAAGGCCCTTTTCGCATTGATTGATTTTCCATTTTCTATAATCCTGGAATAGTGGAATTCATGCCCGTTCGCGCAGGTCCCCGGCTCGCCTAAAAACGTCCTTGCCGTCATTTTTACCCTTCTGTATCCCAGGGTAAGCCGCGCGTCGTCCATAGCGGCGGTAAAAGGGAAAACACCCGTAAAATCATATGCCTTGCCTCCGCTAACAAGCCTTTTACACAAGTACATAAGCCCGCCGCATTCGGCGTATATTATACCATTGTTTTTGAAAAATTTATAAACCTCGTCCCTCATTTTCTCGTTTTTAGAGAGCCCGTCCGCGTAAACTTCAGGATATCCGCCTCCAAAATATATCCCTTTTATCCCTTCAGGCAGGCGGGAGCCTGATAACGGACTGAAGAAGACAATTTCCGCGCCGGAATTCTTCAGGGCATCAAGATTAAAATTGTAATAAAAAAAGAATGCCCTGTCATATGCTACCGCGATTTTAATCTTTTTTAATATTTTCGGCTTACGCGCTTTTTCATTTTTTTCCCCGGAGGCAATCTTATTAAATTCTATGGATTCTTTTTCTAACCTTTTTATCATCATGTCCAAGTTAACATTTTTAAATACCGCCTTCATTATATTACCGGTTATATTCTCAAATTCATTATCCCTTCTCAACGGGTCGGGAGTCATAAGGCCCAGGTGCCTTTCCTTTATCGAAAAGATATTATCGTCTTTACCGATGTAACCAAAAACATCGACGCCCCTAATATTGTTTTTAATCTCGCCCGATATAATGTCATAGTGCCTCTGAGAAGATATATTGTTAAGGATGACCCCGCACACGTTCATGCTGCCGCGGTAATTTTTAATCCCATAAATCAACGATGCCATTGTCGAGGATATCCTCCTCGAATCCATTACGAGGACGACGGGGAGTGCAAATTTCCTGGCGATATAATAGGAATCCCCGTCGTAAAGCCCCATTGCCCCCTCTACTATGAAGGCAGTCTTATTATTCCTTTTATTTGTATCCGGCCCAAACATCCATTTTTTCAAGGACCTTCCTGGCATCAAAAAAGAATCGAGGTTTTTAACGCGCGCGTTTAAGGCCTTAGAAAGTATGAATGGGTCTATAAAATCCGGACCTGTTTTGTAAATGTTAAGGTTGTAGCCAAGTTGTTTTAGTTTCTTTGAGAACGCAAGCGCGACAGTTGATTTGCCGGATGAAGACCTGTCTGACGAGAATAAAACGGAAAGCATAATACTAATGGTATTAAAATTAGGCAATAATTTTATAAAACCCGACCAGGGCAATCATATAAACGACCTCGGAGGTTTTAACGCCGAAGCCGAGCATGTCCCCGTTTACTCCTCCAAATCTTTTGGAAAAATAAAGCCCAAGAAAAATTATAAAAAAAATTGAAATTAATAATGAAAAAAACCCCGCGAAACCCAACAAGAGAAATATAATTACTCCGGCAAGGATGGAAGCAACAATAAATGATAATAGGTCTGTCCCCTCGGTAAAAACCGTCCCGATACCCCTGAAATCCTCCGGCGTATTAAGAAAATAAGAAAGGACCACGACGGAATAACGCCCTGCTACCGGAAACGAAAGCAGAGAAAAGCACGCAAACTTTAGGCCGCCCCCGCTTAAAATAACCCAGATAATAAGTATATAAAAAAGTATGGCCGCAACCCCGGCAAAGCCCGTATATGTATCCTTAATCGCCGCATGGAAGCGCTTCCGCTCACCTGTCTTAAGATAAGCTAAAAACCCGTCCGCCGTGTCGGAAAGGCCGTCGAAATGAAGCCCTCCTGTAACGATAAAAAGGGAGGCAATCGACAGCATAACGCTTGCCGGAACCGGAAGAAATCTTGAGAATATGAAAAAAACCCCGGCAAGAACGACCCCTACAAATAACCCGGCAAGAGGAAAAAATTTGATGGATTTCTGAAGGGATTCTACAAACGCGCTTTTTCCCTGAAACTGTTTTTGATTTTTTTTAAATCTAAAAACGGTAAGGAACCGAACACTGTTCAATATATCCTTTAGAACCGAAAACATTTCCTTGTCCTCAAATATTCGACCTGATAAAATCTCCGGTTAAGCAAAAGCTTATAGCTTTTTCGTGAGCTCGAGCAAAGAATGAATGATTGCCCCGGGCTCGGGCGGACATCCTTTTATATGCATCGCGACGGGAAGCCATTTGCCCGCGGGACCCATTATTGAATAGGATTCCCCGAAATATGGGTTTTCCCCCTGGCAATCCCCGGCGGTTATCACAAGCTTTGGATCCGGCATGCTGTTATAAACGTTCCATACGGGATTAAACATATTCCTCGTCATGCAGCCCGTAATTAACAAAATATCCGCGTGCCTGGGCGAGGCGACAAACTTTATCCCGAACCTTTCAATGTCATAATAGGGACTGGCAAGAAGGGACAGCTCATTTTCGCACGCGTTGCAGGAGCCGGAGTCGACAAGCCTCACAAAAAGGCTTCTTCCGAAGATTTTATCAACGGTTTTTTTCAATTCCCCGCCTTTAATCCTGATGTCGAAGGCGCCCTCATCCTTGCCGAATTTTTCGGCCGGTTCGGTCTTTATTTCAATAATATTTTTCTTCGTAAAAGGAATCTTCATGTTTTACAGGTCGTTCCCCGCGTAAGAAAGGTTCATGCTTTTATTGACAAGGGGAAAATCGGCTATGATACCCCCCAGTATGCCGTATTGTATGGAGGGCCAGTTCCTGAAAGAAGGGTCGATATATTTAAGCCTTTCTATGTTTCCGTCCTCCCCTGTTTTAATATAGAAAAAGGCGTTTCCCCTCGGCGTTTCCGTATTTCCGATGGCCCATCCGGAAGAAACCGGGACTCCTTCCGCGCAATCTTTGGGAATTAAATCCTCGCCGGATTCCGGGAGCCAGGCGAGAAGGTTTTGAATTATGTTTATCGATTCAAATGCCTCCATTATTCTTATCCTTGTTCTTGCCAGTATGTCCCCCTCCTCAAATGTTTTTTGGGAAACCTGCACGGTTTCACCGTAGAGCAAATAAGGCATTTCTATTCTTGAATCCCTCCTGAGTCCTGACGCTCTCGCGCAGATTCCGCACAACGAAAGCTCCTCCGCGGTTTTTTTATTTATTTTACCGGCAAGTTCGATCCTGTCAGTTACCGAAGGAGAATTAAGTATATACCACTCGGCCTTTTTTAGTTTTTCACCCGCGCTCTTTAAGACGCCCCTTATCGCGCCGGTCTTATTAATATCAATATCTGAAGCGGAAGCGACTCCCCCTAATTGCAGGGCGTCAAACATGTACCTGTGGGAAGCGACAAATTTATTAAGCCTTAAAATGTCCTCCTCCAGAACGAACATTGCCTGGGCTTTTGGAGTGTACCCCATGTCCATGAATATATAACCTATATCCCTGACATGGTTCCATAACCTTTCGATCTCGGCCAGAATGACCCTTATGAACTTTGCCCTTATTGGAATTTCTATACCGAGAATTTTCTCCGACGCCTCCAGATAGGCAAGGGAAATTCCTGCGCTGTTATCGCCGGAAATCCTGGAAACGATCTTAAGGGCCTCGCTGACGGTTTTACCCTCGCAGAGCTTTTCGATGCCCCTGTGTTTCCAAAAATGCCGGATCTCGAGTTGCAGGACGGGTTCCCCCCTCATGGAAAACCTGAAGTGCCCCGGCTCGATTATGCCCGCGTGAACCGGGCCCACGGGTATCTCGAAAACACCGTTGCCGTGCGCCTTTTTGTAGGGATATTCACCGTATTTTTTAAATTCCGGTATTGTTTTATCCCAGTCTTTTTTAAGGGGATGGACCGTGCCGTCCCAGTTTTCCGGAAAAAGCATGAGAGGTTTTAAATCGGGATGATTAAGGGGGAAAAGCCCGAACATGTCCATTATTTCCCTTTCATATATTTTAGCGGCGGGCATTATGCCTGAAATCGAAGGAAAATCAATCGAAGCTAAAATTGAAAGGGCCTTTACGGTTGAAGAATTTTTTTCCGGACCAAAAAAATATTTTATTTCGAATGATCCGTCCCCGTTATCAATGGCAAAAATTCCAAGAAGATAAACCCCCTCATGCTTTACTCCGGCCACCGTCTCCAGAAGGTTTTCCCTGCCAATGGGTTCACCTTGAAAATCAACAGAATTACTTGCGGTCATGCAATACCTCCCCCAAGTTCGGCGACTGCCGATTTGATTAAAACCAGGAGCGGGTTTGGAATGTAAAACAATAGCGCAACCGATACCAGGATAAGGGCCGCGGGAATATAAATGAGAAAGGGGTGAAGGGAAGACTCCATCGCGTGTTTTTTTTCATCCTGGGCATTTCCATACATGGAAAGAATTTTAGATAAAAGTCCCGCGAAAACTAAAACGAGAAAAAATAAAACCACGAAGGCAAAAACAGGATTGAAACTAAAAAGGCCTATCATTATAAATAGCTCGCTTAAAAACATGGAAAACGGCGGGGTTCCCGTAATTCCTATGGTGCCGAGAAGAAGCATGAATGCCGTGACAGGCATTATCCCCGACAAATTTTTCAATTTTTTTATTTTTCTTTCATGCGTGACGGCAAGGACGTTCCCCGAGGACAGGAATATGGCGCCCTTGTTAAGCGCGTGAAACAATATCTGCAAAATACTGCCCAGGACGGCCACCCCTCCGGTTCCAAAACCAAGCGTTATAAGCCCCATGTTTTCCATCGACGAATAAGCGAAAAGCCTTTTGTAATCCTTCTGGGAAAAAATGGAAACCGCCGAGACAACAATGGTCAGAAACCCGAACCCTATAAAAAAATACCTCGCGTAAGAAATGCCTGACGATACCGCTATCTGGTAGAAACGTAGAATTCCAAGAAGGGCCGTATTCAATAAAACCCCCGAAAGAAGCGCGCTGATAGGGCTTGGGGCCTGAGAATGCGCGTCAGGAAGCCAGTTGTGCATCGGGGCAAGCCCGACCTTGGTTCCAAATCCCGTAAGGGCAAGAATAAAGGAAAGGAGGACAAAATTCCTGTCCAGGCTTCCGCCTATTTTAACTATTTCAAGGAAAGAAAGCGCCTTTATGCTCTGCCCGTATGCGGAAGACGTTGTAAAATAAAGTATTACAATGGCAAAAAGGCCCAGCGCGATTCCGACGCTGCACATCATAACATATTTCCATGTCGCCTCATATGCCTCTTTCGTCCTGTTGAAAGAAACTAAAAGGGCCGTCGCAAGAGTCGTGCCTTCGATTCCGATCCAGAATATCCCCAGGTTATTGGCCAGGATTGAGACCATCATGCTCAGGACAAAAAGGTTTTTCCAGAAGTAATAGAACTTGAACTTCCTTTTCGACAACCCGTGCTTAATCTCTGTTCTTATGTATCCAAAGGAATAAAACGCGATGAAAAGCTCAAGCAGGGAAACAGTGAATAAGATAACAGCGTTAAGATGGTCAAGAAAAAAATATCCTCCAAGGAATATTTTGTCCGATTTCAACCCCATAACGCTCTGGATGACCGCTATAAAGACGAAGATTGAGGCGGCAAGCTGCACGTATGACATGTAAACCACGTCGGTTACGAGGGAAATCAACAGGCTTAAAGCCGGAACCGCGAGTACAAGCTCTATCATGACCGGAGACCCGTTTTTAATGAACTTTTTTTAATATGTATAATAATAAGAGAAAGTATAAGTACCGCCGCCAGGAGATCGAACAAAACCCCGAACTCGACGAGTAGAGGCATCCCATGGGTAAAACTGTTTCCAGCCAAAAAAATCGCGTTATCTATCGTAAGAAAACCTATTATCTGGGAAAACAAGGTCTTCCTGGTTATCATGAGCATAGCCCCTATTAAAAAAGTCGCGAGCGAGATAGTAAAAATCAAAGAACCGAATGTAACCGTTGTTTTAATTACCCTTTCCGCTATTATATTTGAAAGAAGGGTCAATGACCCCGCGAACAACACGGATTCGGGAATTCCGAGCGCGAGGTCTATTTCCCTTTTTATTTCAACCCTTTTCAGGGTATTGAAGAGAAAATACGGTATTATTACTACTTTAAATAAGATGATAAAAAGAAAAGAAAGATAAAGGGCGCTCGTGTTGGAATAAAGCGCGACCATGAGGGTATATAAAGCAAGCATAAGGGACTGGAATGAATATAGTTTTATTCCGAATTTTATAAAAGGCGAGCCCGCGTTAAGAACCGCTGATATAAGAATTAGCACCGAAAATAATTCTGCCAGTCTAACCATTTTATACTCCCCTTATAGATAATATCATCGCGATTAAAGAGATAATAAACGCTATGGAAAGAAGGTTCGGAGCCCTGAAAAGCCTCATTTTAGGGTTTAGCGATTCCACTATGGAAATCATAAAGCAAAACATTGCCATCTTAAAAATATAAAGCCCCAGGGCAAGCGGGATATCAATTGGGGTATAAGCTATGTAGGGGAATATTATAAGGGACATAAGCGTTAAGAAAATTGAAAGCTTAATATACGACGAATATTCGAAAATGCCCAGATATTTGCCGCTGGCTTCCAGGATAATGGCTTCGTGAATCATGGTAAGCTCCAGATGCGTTTCGGGATTATCTATGGGAATCCTGGCATTTTCCGATAACCCGAGTATAAACAGCGAAATCAGGAGAATAAAAGGAATGGCGATTGAAAAATGACCGCCTAAAGCGTTTTTCTGTATGAAATCGAATATTGAAACAAGCATTCCTTTTCTCGAGTAAATCGCAAGGGTTATAAATATAAAAATCAGGGATGGCTCCGACAGCATAGTGAAAAACCATTCCCTTTCCCCTCCAAGTCCGCCGAAGGGACTCCCCTGGTCAAGAGAATAAAGGGTCAGGAAAAACACCCCCGCTCCAAGGGTATATACGATGACAATAATATCCGAAAGCCGGGAAAACAAAGAGTAAATATAAAAGGCGGGCATCATCCCCAGTACTATAAGATAGACGGAAAGAATGATGTAGGGAGAGATTATGGAAATATAACTTGCCTCATCCGACAGCACGACCCCTTTTCTCAATAATTTCCCGAAATTAAAGTAAAACTGGAACATATTTATTCCTTTTTGCCCGCGGAAATTCTGCTTTAATTTATGGATCAACCCGGCAAAAAAAGGGGCAAGGGCAATGATTATGATAAATTGCAAAATCCCTAACAGTAATTTCTCGTAATTTAAGGAGATGTCCATGTTAAATTTTATTTTACTAAGAAAAGATATATTATAAAACAAAGCACCAGTGCCAGAAATATAAACAAAAGGGATAAATTCATGCTGCCCGTCTCAAAAATGGAATCCGCATAGCCGGATATTTTAACAATAATCCTTTTTATAGGATCATAAATCCTTTTTTCAAGGATATCCCCTATCTCTTCAGAATAAAACGTATCCTTTCTAAAATATTTTTTAACCTCCGAATCAAATTTTATTTCCGATGCCCTGGAATAAAACGTCGAAAAAACTTTCATTATACCGTAAGAAAACCCGCTTCCGGAAAACTGCGCGGCCCTGTTTTCTTCCTCAATACCGCAGCCCCATGTTTTATATCTTCTTAGTGAATTATTGGAAAAAATTTTTATTAAAATTGCTCCGATAAAAAGAAGCCCGAGGATGCCGGAAATAAGCAAAAGAGGATAATACGAGGAATACGAGAAATTCCTGAACGTCTGGACCGCCAAAAAATGACCCGAATTGGAAAGCGCCCCTTTAGTCCCTGAAAGATAAAGAGATACGCCGTTAAGGAAAGAAATAAGGGGGTACGGATAAACGCCGATGGCGACGCAGAGGAAAACGGGCATAAAAATCGAAATATTTTCTATTATCCCGGTTTTGCCTGCGTTCCTGGCCTTTTCGCTTCTATGTTTTCCGAGAAAGGTTATCCCGTAAAGCTTCGCGAAGGCGGCCCCCGCTATTGCTCCCGTAAGTGACAGCAGGGCTATCGAAATTATTGAAAAATATATTATATAAAGATTGGAGGTCTGCGTTGCCCCGACCAGCGAGACATAAAGATACCATTCTCCAAGAAATCCGTTTAAAGGCGGAATAGCAGAGATGGACATTACCGCTATCAAAAAAAGGACCGAGAAAAATCCCATTCTTTTTGCAAGACCCCCAAGCTCTTCCATATTTCTCGAGCGGACATTTTTAACCAGTACCCCGGAACCCATGAACAGCGAGCTTTTACTAAGCGAATGGTTTAAAATATGGAGGAGGGCCGCCATGAAGGCAAGAGAGCCGATTATAGCGTGAGAGGTGGAGTAGGCCCAGAAGGAAAGCCCTATCCCCATGTATATTATCCCGATATTTTCGATAGTGGAAAAAGCGAGCATTCTTTTTATATCGGTTTGTACCAGCGCGTTCATTATTCCAAAAAAAGCGCTCAGGGCGCCAAAGACCAGGAGTATTATTCCGAGAAAGGGATAGATTTTTAACCCGAATACGAATAAAACCCTTATCACCCCGTAAACCGCTACGTTTACCATGGCGGCGGACATGATAGCCGATATATTCGACGGGGTCGCGGGATGGGCATGGGGCAACCAGACGTGGAATGGAAAAAGCCCCGCTTTAACGGAAAATCCGGTTATCATGAGGCCGAGTATCAATATTCCCGCGATATTCTTATAACCGCCGAAGGAAAGGGAGGAAGATTTCAAATAAAGGAGCACGAATCCCGCGGTTATAAAAACTGTCCCTATGTGGGTCATTATAAAATACAGAAGGCCCGCCTTTTTAGATTCCGGCTTTCCTTCCGAAATAACCAGGAAAAAGGAGCTTAAAGACATGAGCTCCCAGAATATAAGAAAGGTTATTATATCGTTGCTTAAAACGACAAAAATCATCGAAAGTATAAAGGCGGGGGTTAACAAAAAAATATGGGGCTTTTCCCTGTATTCCTTCCCGTAAGTTATTGAAAAAACCGACACAAAGAAGGAGATAAGAGATATTATAATTATAAAAAAAACGGATAACTTATCTATTTTAAAGGTAAGCGGAAAAGGAAATGTATAAAAATAAAATTCCTTAAGGGGAAATAAAAAAGGGAAAAACAGAAAAAATAAACCGGCCCCTATGGATATGTAAATACCTGTATATCGTATAAAATCCCTGGTACCAGAACCCATAACCCTCCCCGAAATCAAATTATATAATTTTATTGTTTTCGGGAATGTTTTGCAATATTTTTTTATTGCCGGCTTATTTTAAGGCAATACCTTTTCCTGCCACGACAAGGAAAGATTTATCGCATATCCCGGAAATTCCCTGTTCCAAAACGCCGTTTAGTTCGATAAACCCGCGAAGGTAAGGATCTACGGGCACCGGAAAAAGGCCCAGGGAGTCCGAAACAGCTATAACGGATAATTCAATTTCTTTAATTGTATTTATTAAAGCCGAAATTTTTTTTTCGGCGGTTTCAAATTCATCACTACTGCCGAAAACTGAGGAAAGCCACATCGTGAGCGAATCTATGAGGATAATGGTTACCCCCGGATATAAACCTTTGGAAACAAGCTTTATCTCCTCGTTTAAATCCTCAAAATTTTCATGGACTTTGAACAAGGGGGACCTTTTTTCCTTATGCCTCTTTATTTTTAGAACCATCTCGTTATCAAGGCGCAAGTCCCTCGCGGTAGCAAAAAAATGAAGGGAGCATCCTTCGGAATAAAGGCCAAGCGCCGCTTCTTCCGCGAAAGCCGATTTGCCCGATGAAATTCCCCCTGTAATAAACATCTTCATGGTTCTTTCCTAACAATATATCATATAAGGAAATTTTTTGGGTTATAATAATTCTTAACGCGAGCCCCGACTTATTTCCAGCCCCCCTGTTCTTTTTTAGAATTTCGAGGATTTTTTCTTCGTCTGAAATATTTGCGGGAATAAATCCCGCGTCCTTCGCGCCGAGGATTGTGAGCAAAGATGGCAGCGACCCCGAAAAGCACGGAGGCAAGAAGCCATTTAAACATCTCTTCGGGGGGATTGGGAAGGCAAATCGATTCCTAAGCGGGAGGAATATATCCCCCCGTATATTTCGACGAAATTCCGGGGGCGGACACTCGAAGCCATTATTTTAACTCAGTTCCGCTCACTGCCCGACGAAAGGATATTGAAACCAGGAGGTCGGAATAAACATGGAACCGCTCTGGATCTGGGGCGAATAAACGGTATTTTCCGACGTCGAAACCAGCAGGTGTCCGTTGGCGACGACCAGGGGGGAGGGAACCCCCACGTTCTGGTACTCAATATATTGAGCGGCTGTCGAAGTAGCTTTATTGGCCGTGGTCGAAGTCAAAATAGACCCGTTTATTATCGTTCCCCCGCCGTTCAAATAATTGAGGGCGTATATCCTTACCGTCCCGGTCCCGCAATTGTCCGACGAGCTCGACGGAGTGAAGGTATCGAAATATACTATTCCGTCATATACCACCGGCGTCCCGGTTACTTTTTCACCCGGATGAAGCGTTATATACCATCCCTGGGTCGAAATGGAATTAATAGAATATGAAGAACCCGAGGATGTCGTTTCGCTTGTTCCAGTGACATTCGTAAGATTGGATTCATTATAAGGCGCCTGCTTCGGACATGTTCCAACTTCCGGGGTGCCGGTTGGCACGGCTTCCACTCCCACAAACTCGTTGTAGGCCGTCGTCCCGCCGGTGGTCTTGTGTTCCACCGAAGACTGCATGTTGTTGATATCACCGGTTCCAAAATATGCCCACAGATTGCCCGCGGGGTCGTAAGCGAGGGCCGGAGGAAAAAATATTTTTAAGGGGTTGGACGGATAAGACGGCGATACGTCCGTAACAAAAAGCCTGCAGCCCGTCCAGTTCGACGAGCCGTTTCTCGCGTAAGGAGGCGTTCCATTGGGAATGTTAAACGACCACACCTGGCCTCCAAGGTCTCCCACGTAAAAGGCCTCGAGTTCTCCAAAAGACAGGAATGAAGCAACCTCGGAGGGTATGGAATACATCATGTTGGAGTCGTTGGAACTGTTAAACTCCCACAAAACCTGGTCATCGGTATAGGTTGAGCCTTTTTTTACGGGATTGGGTTCCACATAAAGGGCGTAAACGGCGTTTCCCAGGGAATTATTAGCCGAATACCCTCCTCCCTCCACGGCGATATAGGTCGAAACGTATTCCGGTGGAGTAACCGGGGATGCCGGGTCGGGATTGTTCGAACATATCCCGGCGTTGTTATTATTGGAACTGTACGGGTTTGGAAGACACACGAAGCTTATGAACGGCTCAGACCAGGTGTTTCCCATCCCCGGATCGTTTATCGTCCAGAGCGGGGCGGGATAAGTAGAACCGGCATTCGCGGGATTCGTCAAATCCAGCGAATAATAATAATTTCCGCCGTCCCTTTCGCCCCCCACTAATACCGTATGCCAGCTGTTTTGCGGCGTAGAGTTCGAAACGGGATAGACGGAGCTCTCAAGCGTGTTGACCGTTCCATTAAATATGTCATTAAAAAACACGTCGCTTATGTAAGGGGTTGAATCCACGAACTCGAAATAGCTGTAATAACTCTGGAAATTGGTAGCCGAAGGCATAAGGCTCAATTCGTACCAGCATGTTATCTTCGGCAGGGTAAAGCTTGTATTCGAAGGGCACTGCTCCGTCTGAGTGAAAAAATTGGAAGGGATATAGCCGAAAATCTCTCCACCCGTCCCGTTGCCGTAAGAATTAGTAGAATTGTCCCATGTTCCCGCGTCGAAGCCGTGCACCATGCCGTCGTTTGCCCCGCCTACAAGGATCTGCTGCCGATGGGCCATGTTTGGCGTTGTTTCGGTTTTAAAAGTCTGGTACGACGTCGAGGAATATGGATAACTTGGAGGGCCGATAAGAACCGGACTGGAATTATAAATTGCTCCAAGCTTCCAGTTATCGATAGAACCGGCCGGATTAAGTATAAAATTTAATATATCAGCTGCACAACCTGCCTCGGATGCTGAACCGGGGCATACCGAGGAATAATTAGACGAAGTAAGGCCAAGCATGGATTCGACAACGGGGTCGGACGACTGGGAAGAAACCGGGTTCAAAAGGACCGTCTGATTTGCTCCTGAAGAAGCGTCTAAGTAAGAGGTAATTACATACCTTGAGGACGGAGATTCGTTCTGCAGTTCCCCGCCTGCCCCGTTTCCGCTGTCCCAGTAAGAATCTCCGGTGTTCACCTGACCAAGGGCATTGACGGCCACCCCCTGGGGGCCGGTAAGCTGTCCGCTGGAATCGAGTTTGAAAAGGAATATATTTCCCTCCCCCCATAGGGGCTGGTTCAGCGCCTTAAAATCCGAATAATACACGTTTGAATTGCTGCCCTGGTACTCATGCACCACAGGGGCAGTATATGAACCTGAATAAATTATCGACTGGATAATAACTCCCAGGTCGTCCGCTACGGCCGTGGGTGTAGTGGCTGGAAAATAATCGCTTGTGCCCCCGGCGACGGCCATTGCCTTTAAGACCTTGGCAGCCTGCGGATTTAAGGAAGGGTCTACGCCGGCGCCCATTCCTATTACATATGTTTCTATACCCTGTTTCTTTAATTGTTTTATCTCGTTTATGGTGCCGCTCAGGGCAGCGTCGTTAGTGCCCGCAAGGGAGCCGTCCGCGTTGAACGTTGCCCATACGCCGTAGCCCGTTGCCGAGGCGCTCCCTATGGGAGGCCAGTTAAGCCCGCTTTGGTCAAACGTCGGAAGGCCGTCGGTTATAAGTATCACGTATTTTTTTGGCGCGCACTGGGACGAGGGAAGCGGGGGATATCCGCCGGCGCCGGTGAGGTAAGACAGGGCCGACGAAAGCGTGCCCGCGATCGGGGCGTTGACTGCGTCGGCTTTTATTTCAGTAGTCTCCCCGTTATTTGTCTCAGGGGCCAGCGCGGTTGAAAAATAACCCTGCTGGGTAGAAGAAGAAGACTCTATGGGAATAATCAAATTTCCATTGTCGGTTACATTGTTATAATACCCGAACCCTCTTTCGGAATACCAGACCTGGGGGGAGTAAGGCACATACCCAGCGTTCGTCGGGGACGTCGCAAAACCCCCCGTTCCGTCCGTTCCCCTGTAATACGTTTCCAGTATATTCCCGTAGTTATAATCCGAAAGGGAATAATTCGGCGGAAATGGGGACGGCGGGTTCGGCCCGTCGTAGGTAACGAAATTATCGGGCAGACCCCCCGCGTAAAGCACGTCGTTTATGGACGGCTCGTCGCTCGTGTCCTGTATGTAAAGGTATTCGTCTTTAACTGCCTGGGAGCCATAAAGGTTTTTTATGTCGCTGCACGAACCAGAGCTTTTTTCATAGCACGGGTTTGCGACTGCCTGAAGCCCGGATGGGGCGCCGGAGGAGTTTCCAAACAAGAACCCCCCGTTCCCGCTCATGTAATAAACCCATGTGGTATACTCTGCGGGAGGATCGCTTATCCCAAAATCCATCAAACCGAACTGGGCGTACCCCTGCCATTTATTATATGACTGCATGATCGCCTCTTTGGCGACGTTTAAGCGGCTCGCGGAGTTATCGACGTACTCGGTTCTCCACCTCGGCCCGATCTTCGAGGTGTATGGGGCGCTCCCGCTCGTCTGGCCGGTAACCGGAGCCGTAAAACCAGATGGAACAGTATAATAAACGGGGCTTGAAGAAGACTGGTCGCTTGAAATTATGCCTGAACCGGTCATAATGGCCCCCGATAAGTTTCCGTCCATCGACTGGGAATTATCGAGAATGATGAGGACCTGGGGGGTAGTGTACTGGAAGTTTTGGCCCGCGTAGGAAGTCCCCTTCGTATTGCCTGAAAAATAAACCCCGGTAAAAAACATGATAAAAATGGCAATTTTAAGCAAATATCCTGTCTTTTTCATAATTGCTTGCCTCGTTTATTACTGTGTGTTATACCCTATCTGTACCGGTCCGTAATCGAACGTCATACCGACCGTAACCGGTTTGGTATAAATGTTTCTTTGGGCTATAGTATACATTGTACCATTATAAAAGTGAAATTGAATGCCGTAACCGGGGGCGCTTCCGTAAACGCCTGTATATTCGTATCCTGCCCTGCCCTGAAAATTCAGGCCCGAGGACATATCCTCGAGGCTGACGGAAGACATCGGGACAAAGGATGAAGAAGACTGGACGGAACAAATGCCGAGGATATTGCAATAAGAATAATAATAAGTGCTTGGCACGGGCGCGCCGGACGAGCTCGAAAATACGGTTGTCTCAAGCTGATAAATGATAACGTTCATGGACGAATCCGCCGTGGTCAGATTATATTGCACGTTCATGTTGCTCCCCGCGTTTAGGACATCGTTCTCGGTCGTTGAAATCGCTACCACGGCAAGAAGGCTCAATATCAGGGTGATTAAAAGCACGGTGACCAGCGCCACCCCTTTATTGCCGCCCTTAGCAGGCGCTAATCCGGTTTTATTTTTTTGTTTATCGGCGAGTATCATTTTCCGTAATATATATTTTTTGAAAAAATAACGGAATTAAGCGTCTTTATAATATTATATCCTCGCGAGTTATACCCCGAAGGGTTATATGTGGGCGAATTAACGCTATAATTTGGGGAAGGGGATATTTCGGCCTTCGATTCCCCCGATATCGAAAGCGTATATTCGTACGCCTGGTTGTAATTATTTAAAAGGGTTCCCGGGGTCACGGAGAAATTCGTTACGTTATCTTCTAACGGAACGGTGGTGCCGGCCTCGCAGACGGGTTGGGTGCCGGCTAAAACCGGCGGGTTAACCGAACACATGTAAAGAGTGCCGGGCTGGTCGAATGGAGAATTAAAATTATACGCGGTATTCGACCAGTAAAATAATATCTGAACCATTATAGAAACATATCCCCACGAAAAATCCTGCGGCGGGACGGGGTTTCCCTGGCAGTCCGCGCCGGGATTAAGCTGAACTTTCATCTGTGCGGGAGGGTAAGTCTGGGTTATGCACCTTACCGCCGGCACGGGATAAGGCGCCCCGTTTTTATCAAGCGGACCAATGATATTCAGGAACTGGCCCTGATAAAATTTACTGATGTCGCAGGTTGGCGCGAGAGAATAATTCGCGCTTCCCTGCCCGTTAATCGGGGTCATCGTGCAGAGGTTTGGGGTCGATCCAAGGGGCTGGTCATACGAAGTAAGAAGCTCGTAAGGAAGGCCGGCCGACTGAGAATTGATTTCAACGGGCTGTATCGCGCCGCTGGAAATAAATAGCCCGGCGCCGTAATCGAATCCCGCCATCCTGAGAGAATAGCTTACGGTATTAAAAGTGTCATTCAGCTGCTGGGTTTCGGAAGAAATTGCCCTCTGCGCCCTGAAAACACCGGATTGGCTTAGAAGTATAAACGTTCCCGCGGCCAAAACCAGGAGGGAAATTACAATGGAAATCAAAAGTTCTACCAATGTAACGCCGTTTTTATCCAGCAAATTTTTAATGGGTTTCATGATACCACCTCGTTAAAAACAATCTGGTGTATTCCTTCATTATTCCATGAAATGGCCGTCGTGATATTTATCAGGGTGCTGCTCAAAGAATTCTGCGAAAGGGACACCGATACCGCAAAAGGCTGCGTGAGCCCGGTTACGGGTTGAGCGGAACCGTTTACAAGAGTAATGCAGGCCGGGCCGTTCCAATTTGAGCCCGCAATAATAGGGTCTCCATTTGTAGTCGATGAAATATTGTAGCTGTAATTGTACGTATTAGGCCAGATTGGCAGGGGCCACTTGCTTATACTCGTTAAATAAGACTGTATTCCCGAGGCGCCGAGGCAATCGAACTGGCTCGTCTGCAGTTGGGAGATTTGAGTCGCCTGGTTAATATGCTGGGCATCTCCATTGTTCTGTATAATGGACATGGACAGGCCCATTATGCCGAAAAAAAACACGGTCAAAATCACCATCGCGATTATAACTTCGATTAACGTCGCTCCATTCTCGTTATCCCGGGTTCCTTTCCTTTTCATCTGGCGGTAAAAATCATTTAATTTATTATTTTATAACACTATTTAATTTTAACATTTTCATTAGTATTAAACAATCGATAGAACCATGTAAAAAGTTAAGTGTTTTCGAGGGTCTTTTTCATTTCTTCAAATTGTTCCTTCGATATTTCCCCTTTCGCGTACCTGGACTTCAGTATATCGAGATATTCTTCATCATCGCCGCGGCCGCGGTAAAAAACCCTCTTCCCGCCTTTCCTTCCCCCTAATAGCCATTTCAGGAAAATGATAAAATAAATTAAAACGACAAAGGGGATAAGCATCATAAATACGAAAAATATAATCCCCATAATTCCAAGCCCCAGACCCATAAACGGCCATGGGCCGCCGTATCCGTAACCCCACATTATTCCTCTCCTCCTTAAACTATTTCCAAACCCGATACAATAATTTAAAACCCTAACGCGTAGTTTGGCCTTAATGTAATTATACTACTTATTTCAAAAGTTTTTATTCCGTTAAAGCCCTTTTATTACTCTTTTGGCCTTTACAAATCCGTTCGATTTATATTATATTATGCCTTATGTACGATAAAAATAACCTTGCAAGGCTAATAATTTCCTGCCCCGATAAAAAAGGTATAGTCGCCGCCGTTTCCGGCCTTCTGTATAAAAACAACGCCAATATAACCGAATCCGCCCAGCATTCCACCCCTGGGGAAAAGCCCCAATTTTTCATGCGGATAGTCTTTGAGATTCAGGGCCTCATGGATGAAAAAAAAGGGATAAGGATAAAACTCGAAAAAGACTTAAAGAAATTATCGAAAGACATAAATATGTCTTACGGCGTCAGCTACCTGCGTAAATTAAAGAGGATGGCGATACTCGTCTCAAGGATGGATCACTGCCTTAACGAGCTTTTATGGCTCTGGAAATCGGGGGACATCGAGGTTGAGATCCCTTTAATTTGCTCCAACCACGAGGATTTAAAAGAGCTGGCCGAATTTTACAAAATCCCGTATTTTTATATTCCGGTTAAGGATGGGCCATTAAATGCGGGAGAAGGTCTTAAGCGGCATGAACGAAAACTTTTATCCCTTCTCGAAAAGGAGAATATAGACTTTATAACTCTAGCCCGTTACATGAGAATATTATCCCCCGGTTTTTTAAAATCGTTTAACAAAAAAATAATAAACATCCACCACTCGTTCCTTCCTTCCTTTCCCGGCGCCAAACCCTATGAAAAGGCATATGAAAAAGGAGTAAAAATAATCGGGGCAACGGCCCATTTCGTAAACGATGAGCTGGACGCGGGGCCGATAATAGAACAGGATATAATAAGAATCGACCATGACGACGACATAGATGAAATGAAAAGGAAGGGAAAAATAATAGAAAAAAACGTCCTTTCGAGGGCGGTAAAATGGTTCAGCGAGGACAGGATTATAGAAAAAGGCAACAGGACTATAGTATTTACGTAACTTCCCTATAACAGGGCGTCCCGGTATTCTCTTTTTTCTCTCTGGAAGTCCTCATATATAAATCTCAATCCTGTTCTTCCCGTTTTTCTTTGCCGCGTACATTGCCTGGTCCGCACGGTAGGTTATGGTTTGAGGTGTGTCGCCGGTTTTATACGTGGTTACCCCAAGGCTTATCGTTATTTTTTCTCCGATGGTAAAATCATGCCCCTCGGTTACTTTTCTCAACCTTTCCGCAAGCTCTAAAGCTTTTTGAGTATTCCCCTCCGGAATAATTATAATGAATTCCTCTCCTCCATATCTCGCGAAGAAGTCCTGAGCCCTGAGATTAGCCTCGATTACCCGGCTTATTTCCATAAGAATTGTATCCCCCGCCTGGTGCCCGTAGGTATCGTTAAAATACTTGAAATCGTCTATATCGAAAAGGATGAGGGAAAAATCGGTTTGCGCGGATAAGGCTTTATTTATCATCGCGCTTAGCCGGAAATCGGAAGCCCTTCTGTTGTAAGCCCCCGTAAGGCTGTCTTTTTGAGATAAAAGCGCCATCTCATCCTTTTCCTTGATTATTTCCGACTCTCTCTTTACCTTATCTGTGATGTCCATAAATATCCCGAGTCCAGCCCATTCGTTATTGTAAAATATCGTGTTGGTGGTCATTTTGACCCAGGAAAGGCTCCCGTCCTTCTTT
The DNA here is from genome assembly GCA_021806885.1 of bacterium. GTDB lineage: Bacteria > SZUA-79 > SZUA-79 > Acidulodesulfobacterales > Acidulodesulfobacteraceae > JAKAPT01. The sequence continues at coordinate 27,981 of JAKAPT010000012.1, forward strand.
CTGAAACGGTGCATCATGCTAGACTGGAAGATTTCCCCTCTCCCTCTTCTCTGGATTTGTTCCCCCAGCAATTTCAGGGTGTCTTTATCGGCATCGATAAAATCTAAAGGGCCCATTTTAACGGCTTCCTCCATTGTATAGCCCGTGAAGGAGGCGGTGTAAGGGTTCGCGTACAGGATGCTTTTATCGTTATAAATGACGATGATGGCGGGGGAATTATCTATAATGGCTTTGAGTATTTCGTTTTCTTTTTCAATCGCGTCCTTGAGTTTAGCCAGTTCGGTCGCGTCGGGTGAAACCTCAAGGCCGTTATCCATGTCCTTTTCTGCCGCTGGATACCGCATAGCGAGTTTTTCCTGTAACATTAGAAATAAAATTAGCTGAAGGTACGTAAACGAAAGATCTATCCTGCCGTTTAATTATAAATTATATACCTTGTTCAAATTACCTTGCAAGATGATTTTTTAAAGAACGTTAATAACGAAGAAACGGGCTCGAAAGGAAAGTGGCGACCGAAATATGCCTATCCCTGTCGCCAAGGCAGGAAATTGAAACCAGCAAACCCTGATAAATACTGGTAGGCGCGGAGGGAATTGAACCCCCGGCTTCCACCGTGTGAAGGTGGCACTCTAACCGCTGAGTTACGCGCCCATAAAGGGATAATACAAAAAGTGAAAAGGTGTCAGAATTTAAACTCTGACACCTTTTCTTCTTTTCCTTGATAAATTTACTCCATTTTACCGAACTCGGAGCTTATAAACACGTCCTGGGATTTTCTCTTAAGGTTCTTGGTCAGGTTCTTCGCCAGAATCATCATGAACTTAAGACCCGCCATAACCTCCTTGTCCTTGGCCAGGGAAAGCAGGGAAAGAATCCCGCCTTTATGGTATTTTTCATCCTCCGCCTCTTTCAGGGTATCATGGCTTGATTCATCCATAACATTTATCAGCTCTTTAATATTTACCTGGGTAAGAAGCGCTTCTACCAGTTCCATGCCCGTTCCAACCGCCCTGTCTATAAGCCCGTCGGTAAACATTCTTCTTGCCGAAGCAACGCCGTTCGCAAACTCGGTCAGGTCGTTTAATGTTCCGCTGTTGATAAAAGCTTCACCGGTATCAAGAAGCGGTTTAACGTTGTATTGGAGAAGTAGTTCTGTCAGGTCCGCAAGCCTTTCGACGGTTCCCGCAAGGCGCTCGACCATCGTGTCGGTCATTCCCCTGCTGAATCCGGCGACAAAATCACCGGTGTCTTTAAGCGCCTGAAGCGTGCCTGACCTTTCAAGCTCGTCAATTTTTTCAATGCTGCCTTTAAGTCCTAAAGCCCTGTCGCCAGCCGCTTTCACCATTGAAAGCTGGTCGTGGCCGGAAAAACTATCCATGATGGACAGGCCTGTCATGACATTGTCGGCGACCCTTTCCGTCATCGAATCGGTTCCGCCATTTTTTAACGCCTGGACCATCGCCGTAACCTCGTCAAGCGTATCAAGCCTGCCGATAATATTAAGCAGGTGGTCCAAGGTCTGCGGCTTTTCCGAAATCTTTTGAAGCAGGGCAGCGGCAACGTCTATTTTCTCATTTTCAGCCATATTTGCCTCCTCATAACGAATTAAAATTTTAGATTATTAATTGCCCTTAATTAAAGAATACCCTTCGGTGTCAGCCAGTAAACCTTGTTATATGTCAATTTAAACCAGTGAATAAGCGCCGACGGCGTAACAGGGCTTGGCGGCGTCGTATAATTAAACATAATATAGGTAGCCGAAGACATACCGGTCTCGATGAAGCAGAAGACCTTTCCGTCATACCTGAACGGAGTAAGCCCTTCGCGCAATTCCGAGCAGATGTTTTCAACTATGATGTCGGATTCGAAATGGGCGGTTGAACCGGCCTTGCTGATAGGAAGGTTGGTCGTGTCTCCGACGACGTAAACGTTATTGGAACCCTCCATCTTCAATGTAAATTTGTCCGTAGGAACAAACCCGTTCTGCCCGAGGCCGGAATCCTCGATAACTTGGGCGCCTTTATGCGGAGGAATCGTAATGAGGATGTCGTAATTAAGGGTTGAGCCTTCGAGGCTCGTGACGGTCTTTTTATTTACGTCTACCTCTTTCATGTTGAAAAGGGTCTCGGATTTAATGCCGTGTTTCGGAAAGGTTTTAGCCGCGAAGTGAGCGACCGGCTCAAGCCCGTGAAGCCTTCCGATAGGATAGGTATAGGTATATTCGACCTTGTCCCTGACGCCCCTCTGTCTGAACCAGTCGTCAAGCATATAGGAGACCTCTAATGGAGCGACCGGGCACTTATGGGGCATGCCGATTGTAAGGACAATTTTTCCTCCTTTAAAGTTCATAAGCTCATGACGGAGCTTAAGGCACGCGTCATACTCATAAAACCAGTGTCCGCCTTCCTTAAGGCCCTTTATCATTTCAGGGGCGGGACGGCATCCGGTGGCAAGCACGACGATATCATATTTTAATACCGCGCCGTTCTTTAGGTGAACTTCGTTTTTATCCTTGTCGATCTTAACCGCGGGATGAAGATGAAGCTCCACCATCGGATCGAGAAGGTCTCTTTCATTCCTTACAAGTTCTTCATGCTGTTTTAATCCAAAAAGGACATACAACAGACCGGGCTGGTAAAGGTGCTCTGGCTTATCGGAAACCACGTCGATGACAAGCTCGCCCTTTTTAAGTTCTTGCCTCATCTTTTTGGCGAGCAAATTAGCGATAATTGTTCCTCCTACTCCGCCGCCGACTACAACGACTCTTTTTGACATAACAACCTCCAATGTTAAGTTAAAGTTAGGTTAAGATGATTTATAAATTCTATCCAAATTAACGGCGCTGACGAAATCTCTTTCTTACATGTCCTTTACTTTTTTGGAAAAAATTCTCCAGTAGCCCTGCTCCTCTATTACGCCCATGAACTCCTGGTGAACCTTCGCGAGCCATTCAGGGACATCCTTCGCGCTGCCGGCGTCCCCGGAAATCAGTTCTACGATAGAACCGACGGGCTGCTGTCTCATCTCTTTAATAAGTTCCATTAACGGACCGGGGCAGTATGTTCCCCTTGCGTCCACTGTAACGGTTGGTTTAACGTCTTTTAAATCCGCCATTTCTACAAACCTCCTGGTTATATTTATTTTTTGTTTTCCATCAGAATGTTATTGTTTCCGCCCCTTCCATAATACCAAGAAATGCCGCAAGCCCGAGATGGTCGTCAACGATGTCGAGAAGGTCTTCTTTTTTTATTCCAAGAATATCCATGACCATGGAACAAACGTATATTTTCAGTCCTCCAAGCATCTTGGCTTGGTCGAACAGGTCGTAGAACATTGTTGCTTTTTTTTCTTTAATTGTTTGATACATTTTTCCGCCGGTAAAATTCTTTTTTGCGACGGTTTCCTTAAGGTAATTATAAACTGCGTTCATGGTAACAAATATCGACACGTCCACGCCTGAAACGGCCGCGACCGATGCTATCATGGAGGCAACGTGAGATTTTTCGTATTCTTCGGACGCGATTATAATTGCCAGTTTTTGATTTTGAGACATAAATTTTCTCCTTTAGTTTTTATATTTTTTAATTTATTGATTTACCCCAAATTTATATATTTTACAATATTTCGGGAGAAAAATAAATCTTTTTTAAACGCGTTAAATGAACTTTAATCACATTTATAAAGATTAATGCAAAATGCGTGCCAAATTAAATTATGGCCTCATTAAATATCTCTTAAAGCTTTATAAAGCCTCCGTTTTTATAATTAGAGCCGATTATGCTACGCTATATTTCATTGATTTGATTTTATTAAATGTCATTTTGACAGGATTTTATGACAAATAAGCTTCGTTGTGTCATTTTGTCATAAAATTATTGCGACTATTGACAAATCAAGATGAGAGTTATAATATACTCGAACATTCCATTCTTTTAGGCACGTAGCTCAGGGGTTAGAGTACTACCTTGACACGGTAGGGGTCGGCGGTTCGAGACCGCCCGTGCCTACCAGATAAAACCGCAGTAAATAAGCCATTCTAAGCAATATCCTCTTGACATCGTTTTACATTGTTTAGTAAAACTTGCTATAGTTTTACATATTTTTTGCTATATATTTGCTATAGTAAAATTTTAACGGAGGACTAACAAAATGGCAAGCGTTTACAAGATTAAAGGTTCTGATAATTGGTATTATTTAATTAGTTAAATGGACGGCATTATCAAGGTTCGACTAAAACCAAAGACAAAAAGTCTGCCCAGCTTATAGCAGAATCTATCCAAACGGATATCGCGCGCGAAAAACATGACTTGCCTTCTCTTTTACCTATTGCACCGGAGCCAGACAAACTATTCCGGGACGTTTGGACGGAATATTACAATAGTTTACAAAATACCTATAATGCTATAAAAGTAAAGAATTATATCTATACAAAGCATTTATCGCCTTATTTTGACAAATTAACTATAGCAAAAATTGCTATAGTAGATCTTAAAAATTATCAACGTTTACGCCGCCTTGAGATTTTAAATATGCCTAAAAATCGCAATAAAAGAGAATCCGAAATATCTTTTGCTTTTTTAAATAAAGAAATATTGATATTACATAACTTTTTTAATTTTTGTATAGAAAAAGGCTATATCGATAAAAACCCTGCCTCCGGTATTAAGAAACTCAACGAGCTTTCCCGCATTAAAACTTTATCGGACGAAGATATCTTGAAATTAATTAACGGATCTTCTAATAAACTAAGTACCCAGACAATCTTTTGCGTAACCTTGCCGTCCAAAGAATCTAAAAAATCTTTTATCGGACATTTTCCTTCAGGTGTTTTATAAAAAATTACCGTTCTGAACATATAATATGTTAACCTATATGTTTACTTTTGTCAAGATTTATTACCTTATATTTTCCCCATACTTCGTCAACCGCTTTCTTAAGAATATTCCATATAAAATTATTTTCCGCCATTCTTCTCCTTCTCATACTCCCTTATAATCTTTAACGCCCTTTCGTATTCTTCTCTTTTTAAATCTTCGGGGCCTTCCTTGCCGAACGCCTTTTCTATTTCTTTTTTTAAAAAATTAAAGGTGTCGGAATTATTTATTCTCATACTCCCGACTGCGTTTGACGCGGCCGGGAGTTTTTGTTTAACAGGCAATAAAAGCGGAAAGAGAAATGCGGAAGCAGTCGGTTAAACAAATAGGCAAATTAAAAGTTATCGGCATCGCAGGATAAAAATATACGGTA